>NZ_CAKJTR010000017.1:38607-46130 GCF_917627355.1 Protofrankia sp. Cj3
GACAGCCTGCACCAGTTCGGTGAGGACGCCGCCGGTGTCCTTCGGATGCAGGAACGCGATGCTCGCGCCCATCGAACCGTGTCTCGGCCGCTTGTCGACCAGGCGGACGCCCTGCTCGGCGATGGCGGCCAGGGCCTTCTCGACGTCGTTGACGCCGTAGCCGATGTGGTGGACGCCCTCGCCGTTGCGGGCGAGGAACTTCCCGACCGGGGAGTCCGCCCGGATCGGCTCGAGCAGCTGCACGTACGAGCCGCCCGGGGCGGCGTCGGCCACGAGGAGCATGGCCTCACGGACGCCCTGCTCCTCGTTGGTCTCCGTGGCGGTCACCGTGAGCCCGAAGGTCGTCTCGTACCACGTGATGGCCTTGTCCAGATCCCGGACGGCAATGCCGACATGATCGATTCTTGTGAACATCGCGGACTCGGATCCCCTCTCGCGGGTATGTCTCGCGGGTATGCCGCGATGCTGCCATACCCGCACCGCGCCGCGCGGGGGCATCTGACGCAAGATCACGTTATTGTTGCAGAACACGCAGTCGTCTCCCGGGAGGCCATCCATGCCTGGTTCCGTCATCGTGGCCGGCGCGCGGACCCCGATCGGCAAGCTGTCCGGCGCTCTGAAGACCTTCTCCGCCGTCGAGCTCGGCGGGCTCGCGATCAAAGCTGCCCTGGCGCGCGCGGGCATTGGCGGCGATCAGGTCAATTATGTGATCATGGGCCATGTGATCCAGGCTGGCCAGGGCCAGATCACCGCTCGGCAGGCCGCGGTCCGGGGCGGAGTCCCGATGAGCGTGCCCGCGATCACGGTGAACAAGGTCTGTCTCTCCGGCCTGGACGCGATCGCGCTGGCCGACACCTACATCGCGAGCGGTGAGTTCGACGTCGTCGTCGCCGGCGGCATGGAGTCGATGACACGCGCGCCGCACCTGCTGCCGTCCCTGCGCGAGGGCGTCCGTTACGGCAACGCCGAACTGGTGGACGCCACCGCCCACGACGCTCTGTTCTGCGCGTTCGATCAGGTGGTGATGGGGCTGGGCACCGAGCGGTACAACGCGGGGCTGGGGATCGGCCGGGCCGAGCAGGACGAGTTCGCCGCCCGCTCGCACCAGCGGGCCGCCGCCGCCATCAAGAACGGCCTGTTCGATGACGAGATCGTCCCGGTCGAGGTGCCGCAGCGGCGTGGCGACCCGGTGTCCGTCGGCCAGGACGAGGGGGTCCGCGGTGACACCACCTCCGAGTCCCTGGCGAAACTGCGTCCCGCCTTCGCCGCCGACGGCACGATCACGGCTGGTTCGGCGTCACAGATCTCTGACGGCGCGGCGGCGGTCGTCGTCATGAGCCGGGCGAAGGCCGCCGAGCTCGGGCTGCCGGTGCTCGCCGAGGTCGGCCACCACGGCTTCGTCGCCGGCCCGGACACCTCGCTGCAGGTGCAGCCGGCCAACGCGATCTCGGCGGCGCTGCGCAAGGAGGGCCTGACCCCCGCGGACGTGGATCTTTATGAGATCAACGAAGCGTTCGCCGCGGTGGGCATCCAGGCCATGCGCGATCTTGGTATTGGCCCGGAGATCACCAACGTCAACGGTGGCGCGATCGCCCTCGGCCATCCGGTCGGCATGTCCGGTACCCGGATCGCCCTCACGCTCGCCCTTGAGCTGCGTCGCCGCGGCGGCGGTACCGGTGCCGCCGGCCTGTGCGGCGGCGGTGGTCAGGGAGATGCCCTCATCCTGCGCGTCCCGGCGTGATCCCGGCTTCGGCGCCAGCGGCCCCGGCCCGGCCGCGTACCGCCTCCGCCGCCGATCTGGTGGATGCAGCGGTCGCCGGTAGTCCGCGGGCGGTCGCGCGGTTGATCTCGTTGGTCGAGGATGCGGCCGGGCAGCTCCGGGAAATCATGGCCCTGCTCGCGCCACGAGCCGGCCACGCACAGGTGATCGGCCTTACCGGCTCCCCCGGGGTGGGCAAGTCGACCTCGACGTCCGCGCTCGTGGCCGCGTTTCGAGCGCGCGGCCTGCGGGTCGGCGTGCTGGCCATCGACCCGTCGTCGCCGTTCACCGGTGGCGCGCTGCTCGGCGACCGGGTGCGGATGCAGGAGCATGCCACCGATCCGGGGGTTTACATCCGGTCGCTGGCCTCACGGGGGCAGCTGGGCGGGCTGTCCTGGGCGACTCCACAGGCGTTGCGGGTGCTCGACGCGGCCGGTTTCGACGTGGTGCTCGTCGAGACGGTGGGGGTGGGCCAGGCCGAGGTCGACATCGCGTCGCTGGCCGACTGCACGCTGGTGCTGCTGGCGCCGGGGATGGGCGACGGCGTCCAGGCCGCGAAGGCCGGCATCCTTGAGATCGCCGACATCCTCGTGGTCAACAAGGCTGACCGCGACGGCGCGGAACACACCTACCGTGAGCTCAAGAACATGATTGCGCTTACCGGGCCCGCGGCCTCCGGACAGGAGTGGCGGCCTCCGGTCCGCAAGACCGTGGCCGCACGCGGAGAGGGCATCGCCGAGGTGGTGGCGGCGATCGCTGATCATCGTGCCTGGATGGTCGGACACGGCGTCCTTGATGCCCGCCGCCGGCGGCGGGCCGCTGACGAGATCGAGCAGATCGCGCTTACCGCGCTTCGGCAGCGCATGGGGGATCTGCGCGGCGGTGATCTGATCGATGGCCTCGCCGCGCAGGTCACCGCCGGCCGGATAGACCCCTACACGGCCGCCGACCGGGTCGTCGCCGCCCTGGGTGCGGCGACGCGCCTCGGCTGAGGGCTCAGCGCGCCGGGTCCGCGGCGGTGAGGTGACCAGCCGCGGCGATTATCGCGGCGACGTCCAGGGGCGCTCCCAGCACGGCCACGGCGCCAGCCTGCCGCAGCCGCACGAGCTCCCGCGGATCGTCGTCCATGGTGAGCACGACCGCGGGTACCCGCCCCGCCCGAGGGTCCGCCGTGAGCGTCCTGAGCAGGTCTTCGGCGCTGCTGTCCGGTAGCTCCCGGTCCAGCAGCACCAGCGCCGGCCGGGCCCGCCGGACGGCGTCGAGGGCGAGAGCGGCCCGCGGCACCGTGACGGTGTCCGCGCCGAGGGAGTTGCGCAGTACATGGGTGACCATTGTTCTGGTCGCGGGATCGCCGCTGATGTGCACGACGCGGAGATGGCCGGCGGGCCGCGACGCCGAGCCCGCTCGTGCGGCCGGGACGGCCGGCACCGGAGCGAATCCGTCGTAATCGTCGTGCCCGTGCCCGTGCCCGTGCCCATGCCCGTATTCGTACCCGTCGAAGTCGTCATCGCTGTCGAAGCGGACGTCGATGGTGTCCAGAACGACCGCGAAGACGCTGCCCACCCCGAAACGGCTTGCCGCGGTCAGGACACCACCCATTGCGGTTACCAGCGCGTGTGACAGCGCAAGGCCCAGTCCACTGCCCTCAACGCCGGTTCGTTCGGCTCCGAGGCGCTCAAACGGCCGGAACAACCGGTCCATGGCTTCGGGCGGGAGGCCGTTGCCGTCGTCCTCGACCTCAATCCGGACCCGGGCTCCGGTGACGGGAACGATACCCACCCGCAGGGTGCCGCCCTCCCGCCCGTACTTCAACGCGTTGCCGACCAGGTTGAGCAGGACCTGCCACAACCTGCGGCGGTCAGCGTCGGCGACCAGCGGCTCGGCTGGCGAGATGACACGGCGGATGCCGCGTTGTTCCGCGAGTGGTTCGACCAGTTCGACGACGCCCTGGACGATTTCCAGGACGTTGACGGGCCCCTTGTTGATGTCCCCGCGCCCGGCCCGCAGCCGGGCCAGATCCAGTACGTCGTCGATGAGGGCCTGCATGTGCCTGCCGCCGGTGATGATGCGCTCCACGTCCTCGTGCAGCTCCGCTGGCAGTGGCTCGAGCTCCAGCAGCTGGGCGAAGCCCAGCACCGCGTTGAGCGGGGTGCGCAGTTCGTGGCCGAGCCGTGCGATGAACTCGTCCGTGGCCCGGGACTCCCGTTCGGCCGCCTCCCGGGCGCGGATGTCCTCGGTGTCATTCGCGACGATCACTACTGCGCCGGACGGGTCGACCCGTACCGACACCAGATACGGCGCCACGTTGCCCGCGGCGTCAACGAGGTCGACGCTTCCGCGCCACTGCCCGGCGCGGGCCAGCGCCCGCGGCACGACGTCGCGCAGCCGGACCTGTGACGAGGGATCGACCAGATCGGCCAGGTCCCTGAGGTGGACCGGCTCCGTGCCGGCCAGCCGTTCACCGAGAAAGGTTCTGGCCGCGGCGCCGGCATCGAGCACACGACCGTCCGCGCCGACCACCACCACCAGGCTGGTCAGCGCGTCGAGGAGGGTCCGTGGAACCACCTATGCCTCGTCGCCCCGTGTTTTCCACTCCACGGCGGGCAATGGTAGGGCGTGCCGTCAGGGAGCGTTGTCCCGGGTTTGGTTGAAGCCTCGGTTGTGCCGTCCGTGGATTTATGATGTCGCGGACCGTAGCATTTTTCTGGCGGAGCGGCCAGTGGGAGATCATGGTTTCCGCGGCGTGCCCAACGCACCCGGGCGACTGGCCCTCGCGGGCCGCGTGGTAGGTGTGAGCCATGCTTGTGGCGTTCAGCGTGACACCGATCGGGACGGGTGAGGATGTCGGCGGCCTGGTCGCCGAAGCCGTGCGAGTGGTGCGTGCCAGTGGCCTGCCCAACGAGACGACCGCGATGTTCACCACGGTCGAGGGGGAGTGGGAGGAGGTCATGCCTGTCGTGCGACGAGCGGTGGACGCGGTTGCCGCCGGATCCGGCCGGGTCAGCCTCGTGCTCAAGGCCGACATCCGTCCCGGGGTCACGGACGCGCTGCGGGCGAAGGTCGCTTCGATCGAGCAGCGGCTGGCCGAGCCTGGCCCCGCCGATGCCCCGACGGGTCTCCCGCGTCCCCCGGGGGCTGCGGGAGACGCGGGCGGGCGGCGGGGAACATAGCGGCAGGGAACACGACTGCCTGTCCCAGGGTTCTTGCCTGGTCGGTGGAGCCGGTCCGGCGGGCCCGGGTCTACTCGGATCACGACATGCACGCATCGTAGGCGCCTGCCACGTAGGCCATGTCCGGTTTCGCTGTTCAGATGCAACGATGGAGTCATGCCACGGAGGTCAACCATGTCACCTGGGTCCCGTTCGTCACGATCAGTACCGCCTGGGTCGAGAAACGCAGCGGCCGGGGATCCACGGCTTCCCAGCGAGCTCGCCAGTCTGCGCTTTGCCGGCGCGGTCCCGCTCGACCCCAAACCCGCGCCGTCGCGATCCTCGGCGGGCGCCGCGAGCACCCGGCCCGGCCCGGCCCGCACCGGGTCCGCGTCCGCGGGGCAGCCCGTCGTCTTGGACGTCACCGAGGCGACGTTCGAGACCGAGGTCCTGCAACGGTCTTTGCAGACCCCGGTGGTGGTCGATTTCTGGGCGGCGTGGTGCGGCCCGTGCAAGCAGCTCAGCCCCGTACTGGAGCGGCTGGCCGAGGCCGACGGCGGGCGCTGGGTGCTCGCGAAGGTCGATGTGGACGCGAACCCACAGCTTGCCCAGGCCGCCGGCGTCCAGGGGATCCCCGCGGTCAAGGCGGTCGTCGGTGGCCGGATCATCGGTGAGTTCACCGGGGCGGTTCCCGAGCCCGAGGTCCGGGCGTGGCTTGACCAGCTGCTGGCACTGGTCGACGAGGCGGTCACGGGCCTGGCGGGCGGGCCGGCGGAGGCCGCGGCCGACGCGCACCACAGCGCCGCTGAGGAGGCGCTCGCCAAGGGCGATCTCGACGCCGCGGCCGACGCCTACCGCAGCCGGCTGGCCGAGGCCCCCGGCGACGCGGATGCGACGCTCGGGCTCGCCCGGGTCGGGCTTTTCCAGCGGGTGGCCACGATCGACGTCACCGGGTTGCGCGCCCGGCTGTCGGCCGACCCCGACGATGTCGAGGCGGCCATCATGCTGGCCGACGTCCTGGTTGCCAAGGGCGAGGTCGAAACGGGCCTGACCCGGCTTGTCGGCGTTGTCCGGCGGACCGTGGGCGACGAACGGGAACGTGCGCGAGCACATCTGGTCAGCCTGTTCGAGGCACTGGGCGATTCCGAGCCGGCCGTCGCGCCCGCGCGCCGCGCGCTGTCAGCCGCCCTCTTCTGATCATTGAGGATGTGGGCGTCGCCAGCTTCCGCCTGCCATCGGTGACAGCTCCGCCGCGTTGGGTGGCGTGGCGGAGCTGTCCGTACCCGGCCGGTCGCTTCTCCCCGGTCAGCTCTGGCCGCTCTGGCCGCTCTGGCCGTTCCGGCCGTCGCACTCGTAGGCCAGCCAGAGGGTGGCCAGCGCGGGCAGGGTCAACCGCACGGATGCGGGCTGGCCGTGATGGGCTGCGTCGATGGCGACCACCGAGCCCAGGTTCCCCAGACCGCTGCCCACGTAGTCGGTGGCGTCGGTGTTGAGGACCTCGCGCCAGCGGCCGGTGAACGGCAGGCCGAGCTGGTAGCTGGAGTGCGGCACACCCGCGAAGTTCGTGACGCAGGCGAGCACCGTACCGGCCGGCCGGCCGGCGGATGTCGAGCCGCTGCCAGCCCAGCGGAGGAATGAGAACACGTTGTTCTCGGCGTCGTTGGCGTCGATCCAGGAGAACCCCTCAGGAGAGGTGTCCTGTTCCCACAGGGCGGGTGTGGCACGGTAGATCCGGTTGAGATCGGTCACCAGCGTGGACACGCCGCGGTGACAGGCGTCATCAAGGTGCCACCAGCCCAGCGAGCGCGCCTCCGACCACTCGGCCTCCTGGGCGAACTCGCCGCCCATGAACAGCAGCTGCTTGCCTGGGTGCGCCCACATGTACCCGTAGAGCGCACGCAGGTTGGCAAGCTGCTGCCAGCGGTCACCGGGCATCTTCTGGAGCAGGGAGCCCTTCCCGTGCACCACCTCGTCGTGGCTGAGCGGCAGGACGAAGTTCTCCGAGTAGGCGTACATCATGGAGAAGGTCATCTGGTGATGGTGGTAGGCACGGAACACCGGTGCCCGCGACAGGTAGTCCAGCGTGTCGTGCATCCAGCCCATATTCCATTTGAAGCCGAAACCCAGGCCACCGAGATGGGTCGGTCGGGTGACACCGGGCCAGGCCGTCGACTCCTCGGCAATCATGATCGCGCCTGGGGCACGCCGGTAGACCGTGGCGTTGGTCTCCTGAAGGAAGGACACGGCTTCCAGATTCTCCCGGCCACCGTAGATATTGGCCACCCAGCCGTCGGCGGGCCTGGAGTAGTCGAGGTAGAGCATGGACGCGACAGCGTCGACCCGCAGCCCGTCTATGTGGAATTCCTCGAACCAGTACACGGCGTTCGCGACCAGGAAGTTGCGTACCTCGGGCCGCCCGAAGTCGAAGACGTAAGTTCCCCAGTCGGGCTGTTCGCCGCGCCGCGGATCGGGATGCTCGTACAGCGGTGTGCCGTCGAAGCGGCCCAGCGCCCAGACGTCGCGGGGGAAGTGCGCGGGAACCCAGTCCATGATGACGCCGATGCCGGCCTGGTGCAGCTGGTCGACGAGATGGCGGAAGTCGTCGGGACCACCGA
>NZ_CAKJTR010000018.1:0-12142 GCF_917627355.1 Protofrankia sp. Cj3
CGCCCAGGCCGGCTGGGCGCCCGCGGCCGCCCGCGCGCCGGCGCCCAGCCCACACGGCAGCGGCCCAGGCGCCGGCCGCCAATGCCGCGAACAACCCGAAACGCGGGGCGAACAGTGATCCGCGGATCCCGGCGAGCGGATGCCCGGCGTCGCCGGACGGGCCGGTCACGACGGCGAACAGCGCCGCTCCACCCATATACACCGCGAGCCGGCGCGCCCAGCTGAACGCCGCGCCGGTACGCGGCCACCCGACGATCATGCCGCCCTGCGCCGGTGTTCACCGAGCAGGCCCGAGGGCCTGACCAGAAGGACGCCCACCAACACGAGAAAGGCAATCACATCCCGGTAGGACGCCTGGAACACATAACCGCCATAACTCTCGACCAGACCAAGGAGCAGACCTCCCACCACCGCGCCACGGACGTTGCCGATACCACCGAGCACGGCGGCGGTAAATGCCTTGACACCCGGAACAAACCCCATCGTATAGGAGGCGTTGAACGTCATCGCGTAAAGGAATCCACCGGCGCCCGCGAGCAGGCCCCCGAGCACAAAAGTGGCGACGATCACCCGTTCGACGTCGACACCCATCAGACGCGCGGTGTCCGCGTCCTGGGCCGTCGCCCGGATCGCCTGGCCCAGCCGGGTGACCGCGACCACCCGGTCCACCACGACGAGCATCACGACCGCCACGCCGAATATGATCACTGTCTGCACAGAGACCGCGGCGCCGAGGACCCGCCCGACGGTCCCGTTGGTGAACAGGTCCGGGACGGGCACGCTCTGGCGGCCGAACTCCTTCCCGGCCAGGTTGGCCGCGAACAGCGAGGCTCCGATGGCGCTGATGAGGTAGGCCAGCCGCGGCGCGCCACGGCGGCGCAGCGGCCGGTAGGCACCGCGCTCCAGAGCGAACGCGGCCAAGCCGCCGGACGCGGCCCCGGCACCGAGCCCGACCGTTACCAGCGCGACGGACGTGAGCCCTGACGGCGTTGCCCCGCCCGCGGGCAGCAGCGCCCGAGCCGCGAACAGCCCGCCGAAGGCACCGAGCATGAAGACCTCGCTGTGGGCGAAGTTGATGAGCGTGAGCACCCCGTAGACGAGGGTGTAGCCAAGAGCTATGACCGCGTACAGGGAACCGATGGTCAGGCCGTCAACCGTCAGCTGCCCGAACTCGTGCGCGAAGCTCATGCTGATGTCCCCCGAATCGCCGGTGGTTCACCGAACCACTGCTGGTGCGCGGTGTCGCGGGCGGTCATGAACGCGGGTCAGGCTTTCATCAGCTCCGCGGTGGTCCCAAGCACTTCCCGCTTGCCAGCGCGGATCCGGTAGACGTAGACGGTCGAACCGGCGACCTCGCCGTTGGGCTGGAACACGATCCGCTTGGTGACTCCCTCGAAATCAACGGATGAGAAGGCCCGGACAACAGCCTCACGGCTGGCACCCGGCCCGAGCTTACGCAGGACCTCGATGACCGCGTTCGTCGCGTCATATGCCTCACCGGAGTAGGTGCCCGGCCGCGTACCGTTGTTCACCCGTTTGAAGTCGGCGACGAAGCCGGCGGCCTTCGGGTCGCTGTTGGCGTCGCCACATGGGCAGGTCAGATACGCGCCTTCCGCGCTCGCGGCACCCGCCTGGGTGACGAACTGGTCGTCGTTCGACCCGTCTCCGCTCATGATCGCCCCGGTGAAGCCCTTGGCCCGCAGCGCCTTGGTCAATAGGGCGAATTCCCCATAATAGCCGGAGTAGAATATCACGTCCGGCTGCTCGGAAATTATCTTCGTCGCCTCGGATGTGTAGTCCTTCGTCGGGTTGATGCCATCGCTCACGACATTCACCCCCTGCGCCGCCAGCTCTTTTTTCAACACCGTCGACAGCCCGGTGCCGTATTCGCTCTTGTCATCGAGGGAGAACACCTTCTTGGCCTTGAGAGCCTTTGCGACGTAATCCGCGGCGGCGGTGCCCTGTACGGTGTCGGGGGCAATCACGCGGAAAAAAGTCCCAAAACCCAGCGAGGTGAGCTGCGGGTTTGTCGCGGACGGGCTCACGGAGAGGAGTTTGGCCTGGCTGTAAAGCGGCTCGCTGGCTTTGGTCGCGCCCGAGAAGATCGGCCCGATGACAGCGATGACGCCCGAGTTGTCAATCAGCTTCTGGGCCGCGGTGGGCCCCTGCTCCGGGGTGCCCTGATCATCCGTCTGGACCAGCCGGAGAGTGAACGGGAGCCCGCCGCTGGTGTTGGCGCGATCGACCGCGGTTCGCAGGCCGTTGATCGCGTTGATGCCGAGCTGCGAGCTGTCGCCCGACAGCGGCCCCTGGAAGCCGATGATGTATTCGGGGCGCCCGCTTCCCGAGGAGCCTCCCCCGCACGCGCCGACGGTCAGCGCGATCGCAAGCAATCCAGCGGCTCCCGCCGCCATGGTCCGCCTCGCCATACCGTGTCCCTTCATCCATTTTAGTAAGACAATTCAGGCAAATCGTCATCAAGCATAACGCGAAGGATGCCAGCTCTCCCAACAGAAAGGTCATCCGACCGGTGCCGCGCACGACGGCCTCACGCCGCACCCACGCCACGCGGCCGCCGCCATCCACCGCGCCTGCTCTGCCCAGCTTGCTGGCCATACTGTCGGAAACGTAGTCGCTACGAGCAGCAACTGAAAGCTGAGAACGCCCGTGTCGTCACAGTTTTCCGGTTATGGCGTGTTACGGAAGTTGTCGGACGAAATCGTGGCGTGCGGCCGGATCGCCGGCCCGGCCGCCGGGTCGAGCCGCGCACGTTCGGGACGGCGCGGACGGCCCGGACGGCCCGGACGGCCCGGACCGCGCGGACCGCGCGGATTACGGCCGGCGCACCCGCAGCACCACGAACGCCCGGTTGCGCACCGCATAGATGGTCACGAGCGGCGCCACCGCGTCACCCCACGCATCAAAGCCGACCTCGCCGGTGGCCCCGACGAAGCGGCCCTGCCTCAGCGCGGCGATGACAGCGGCCCTGGCAGCGCCATTCACGCCGGGCCGGCCTGGCAGAACACTGCTGGCCGCCCGCAACAGCACACCGGCGGCGTCGTAGGCGTACGCGGCGACGGACGGAATCACATCGGCGGCCGCTGTCGGCGGGGGGACGGCAAGGCCCGGGTCACCGGTCACGGCCGAGCCGTCACCGCGGATGACGGCCGGCGGACCAGCCTCGGAGCCGAAGCCGGAGCCGGAGCCGAGCGCACGAGAGGTGGCCGAGACGGCCGGATCAGCGATGCGGGTGCCGGCGTCCCGGTTGCCGCGGCCACCCCATCGGTGCAGGTAGGCCGCGGCGAACGAGCCGGCCCGCGGCAGTTCGGAAAGCGGCGCGCCGAGATCGACGACTGTGTCTCCCTCAGCGGCGCCCTCCGCCCGCTCGGGATAACGAGGGTCGCCCAGCCCGTCGGAACCGAGAACAGCGACGGCCAGGCCCTGACCGGCCAGTTCGGTACGCAGCTGCGCGGCAAAGGCGAAGCCCGTCGCCACGTACAGCAGGTCCGGGGCTTCGGCACGTACCCTCTCGACTACCGAGGCCACCTCGGACTCGTCATCCAGGCTGCCGTGGACTTTGTGTATTCCCGTGACGGTGGCGCCCAGCTGGCGGGCGTCGGAGGCGAATCGCTGCGCGAGGGAGGTACCGAAGCCGGGGCCACCGTCCACCACCGTGATCCGGCGGCGGCCCATGGTCGTCACGGCGTACTCGGCGCTGGTCCAAGCCGCCAGGACGTCGGTGCCGCTCAGCCGGAAGTAACCTGGATACGGCCGGCTCCGGGCGGTGGCGCTGGTGGCTGCGGTCGCGTCCGCGAGGCCCGTGAGTTCAGGGCGGCTGTTGGACGGGGAGACCACGGCAATCCCGGCGGCGCTCAGCGTAGGCACAGCGACCATGGCGACCGTAGAGCTCAACGGCCCGACGACGCCGATCACCGTTTCGTCAGCGGCCAGTTCACCAGCTGCCCGGGCGCCTCCGTCCGGCCGGGACAGGTCGTCCTGAAGGCTCAGACGGATCTTCCAGCCGGGGATCGCCGCGTCCGCGTTTGCCTCGTCGACCGCGAGCCGCACGGCGTTGCGAACCGCGCCGCCCAGCGAGGCGAGATCTCCGGACAACGGAGCCATCAGCCCAAGCGTGGCCGTCCGCGGTTGCGGCCGCGACGGGCTACCAGCAGACGGTGCGGTGCTGAATTTTACCGCGTACGCCGCCCCGACCGCCCCCGCCGCAACGATCAGGGCGACCAGCGCGGCAACCAGCGCCCGCGTGGGCGGTACCCGGTGTCCCCGCCGGGTGGGCGGTGACCAGTCGATCACGCTCCGGGTATGGCCTCACCGGGCAATGCCTCGCCAGACAGGATGCCTTCGGCCACCGCGCGCATCGTGCGCCGCTGATTCATCGAGGTGCGCTGGATCCAGCGGAAGGCGTCCGGCTCGGTCATCGCGTGCTCGGTCTGCAGGACCCCCTTGGCCCGCTCAATGATCTTTCGAGCCTCCAGGCGGCCCTGTAGATCCTCGACCTCGGCCTCCAGGCTCACGATCTCGGTGAAGCGGCTCACAGCCATCTCGATCGTCGGCAGCAGGTCCTTCTTCTGGAACGGCTTGACGACGTAGGCCATCGCCCCGGCCTCACGGGCTCGTTCCACGAGCTCTCGCTGGCTGAACGCGGTCAGGATCACCACCGGCGCAATGCGTTCCTTGGCGATGTGCCCACCGGCCTCGATCCCGTCCATACGAGGCATCTTGACGTCGAGAATGACCAGGTCGGGCCGAAGCTTGGTGGCAAGGCTGACGGCCATCTCGCCGTCACCGGCCTCACCGACCACCTCGTAGCCCTCCTCCTGCAACATCTCACGAAGATCAAGACGGATCAGCGCCTCGTCCTCGGCGATCAGCACCCGGCGGGGGGTCGAGGATGGCTGGCTCATCGGGTCGGACTCCTGGGCTCGCAGGGCTAGGATGATGCCGTTGACCCGCCGTAACACCGGGGCGGTCGGTCGATCCGCACCTTACCCGGCTAGAGTCGTCAAGGAAGCGCTACCTGCATATCGGCCAGCCCGGTAGCTGGATAACCCAACAGCCGGTCACCCTCAGCACCTGATGATCATACAGTAAAAGCAGTATGCCCCTGTACTCCAACGGCAGAGAGACGGTGCTCAAACCACCGACAGTGTGGGTTCGAATCCCACCGGGGGCACAACGCAGAAGGTTGCGGGTGGGAGATCATGGTAGGTCTTCATCTTCGTCTCCTCGGTATGGCGCACCGCTTGCGGGTCGGATAGCGGGAGCACGACCGCCTCCGTGCTGGTGTCGGCGACGGCGCGGATCGTCTCGCCGGACAGGGTGATCCGACAGATTACGATCTTCGTCTCGTGGTTGTAGTGCATCTCCAGACGCAGCGCCTCGAACAGGCGCCGGGACAGCGGATCGGGAAGCTCAGCGAGGTCGACCGCGCTGACCGGTAGTTGACCCAGGAGAGCCGGGTTCGGCGCCTGGTGCACCTCCTCCTCAACCTCGGCGATCCGCCGTTCCAGCTGCCCGCGTTCGGCGAGCGGTTCGGCGCGGCGTTCGTTGATGTCCCGGATGAGCTCCGGGTCGGGCGGCTCGGCCACCTCCAGGCTGCGGATCAGCCGCTTCCTCTTGTTCTCGGTCTCGGCCAGCGCCTTGCGCAGGGCACCCAGCCGCCGGTCGCGTTCCCGCTGCCGGCCGGCGACGAGCCCGTTCAGCTGGGCACCGAGGAGATCACGCCGGTAGTGGCCGAAGACACGCTCCGCGAGGAAACCGCTGAGACCGGCAAGCAGCGCCTCCTCCCGGATCCAGAAACTGGAGATGGCTGGATGTCCCGGCGGGTTGTAGCCCTTCTTCGGCGAACACACGTAGTAAGGGGTGTCCCGGACGGACTTCCCCAGCATCCGCCGCCCACACAGCGCGCAGAACAGGTAGCTGCGCAGCCGGTACACCCGCCGGCTCTGCGGATGCCGGTTCACCCCCGACGCGGTACGCGACCGTTCCTGGCGCAGACCCACCTGCTGGGCCAGCACGAACGACTCCAGATCGACCAGCGCCTCATGCACCGGCACCGGTGACCACACCCACTCCCCCACCGGGTTGAGCCGGTTCTTCCCGTTGCCCTTGCGTGCCCGCCGGTTCCACACCATGTACCCGGTGTACTTCGGGTTGGTCACCACGTCCCGGACGTTGGAGTAGGTCCACCGCCCCACCGCCCGCCCCTCCCCGATCGGGACCGGCGGCGGGTTGCCCACCAGATCACGGTTGAGCCGGTCAGCGACACCCCTCGGCCCTCGCCTGCTCGACCAGACGCCGCGCGAGCTCCTCGTCGAGCACCGCAGCGTCGCTCTCGGCGCTGGCGGCTGCTGGTTCGCCCGCGATGGTCTCCGCTGCCGGATCTGTCGTCATGCTGGTCATCTGGCGCCTCCTCTACCTGCACCTATGCACAGAGTGCGACAGGAGAGTTACACCGTTGGTTTTACAGTCCCGCACGGTGCTCAGGCCGAGGAGTTCGCCAAGAAGGCCCAAGGGATGCCGTCCACCACCGTCGACCGCTTCATGCGGGGTCTTCCACGGTTGCCGTGGGGCTACTGTTCGACCACGCGGAGGGCCGGGTTTCCCGCAGGGCGGAAGGCGCGCCACGCGGCCTTGCCGGGCGGGTGGTAGAGCGTGAGCTTGGCGGCGTCGGTGCCGGTGAACGCGGTGGGATCCTGTGCCGGCGGCTGCGTGCCGAGGTACACGGCGCGCAGCGCCACGTTGTTCGTGAACACGTGCGGCCCGAGCTTGCGCAGGCCAGGCGCGTACACCGACAGCAGCTTGGGGTTGTTGGTGATGGAGTAGTGCCAGGCGGTGGTGAGCATCGGTGCCCAGACCTGTTGCAGGGTGGCGAAGCCGGTAATGGCGTTCTTGTCCAGCGTCTGCAGCTTCGGCAGGCGCAGGACCTTCACTCCGGTCCCCTGGGCCGCGTCGCCGTTGAGGTCGAAGCAGTTGATCCCCATGTATGTGAGGCTCGGCAGATGCACGGCGCGCAGCGCGTGTGTGTCGTTGAGCCCGTTTCGGCCGATCGATTCGAGGTTCGGGGCGGCGAAGTACTGCAACCGTGAAGTGTCGTCGAACGCGAAGTCGCCCACTGTCACCGCACGTGGCAGGTTCACCTTCAGCAGGTACTGGTTGCGTCGGAAGGCGTCCCTGCCGATGGTGATGGCGCTGGGCAGGTACACGACGGCGAGCCGCGCGTACGGGGCGTGACCGAAGGCCATCACGCCGACTGTGCGGGCGCCGCGCAGACTGACGCTGGCGAAGTTGTGGTTGCTGAAGGTGCCGTCCTTGACCTCGTCGAGGTCGTCGAGGACGAGATCCTTGACCCAGGTGTCCCACCAGCCGTTGTACCACAGGTAGGGCCAGTCGCCGCCTCGTGCGGTCTGGCCGGCGCAGGCCAGGCCCGAGGTGGGTGTGCACTCCCGGCCGCCTTGCAGCGAACGCAGGTTGTACACGTGCAGCCGGCGCAGGTTGGTCAGGTCGAGACCGCCGCTGGTTTCGGGCTTGTGCAGTGTCTGTAGTGCCGTCAGGTCCGTGTCGTTGAGGGCGGTGCCTCCGGTGAGGTAGAGGGCCAGCCCGCTGCCGCGGGCCAGCCGGTCGCGGATCTGCGCCAGCTGGCCTTTCAGCGGCGAGGCGGCAGCTTTCGACACGTCATACTGCACGGCGACGGTGCCGGCCGGGAGTGTGTGGTCGCCGGGCTTGGTCACCTGGTAGCGGTACGTCTCCGAACGGTTCAGGTCGGGGTCTCCGATGAAGACAGGATCGACGCCCGGATCGGCCCCAGGATCGGCGGCTTTCGGTGACGGGCTGCGTGACGGGGTCGCCGACCCGGAAGCAGAGGCGCCCGAGGTCGGCACCGCTGTGTCGGCAGCGGCGCCTGTCGGTGCGGTGCCGGTCGTGACGAAGCCCGGCACCTTCTCGCGCCGTCCGCTCAGTACGGCGGCGGTGACGGCGGCGACCCCGCCGGCGGCCGCGACACCTATCACCGCGACGGCGCGCCGCCTACTCAGCGCCATCCCCCTGGGCTGGGCGCGGAGGAGCGCTGCGTCGGTCGTGCTGCCGGAGCGGGCGCTCGCATTGTCGCCGCCCCCGCCGACAATGCCGCCGCCCGGTTGGCCGAGAACCTTCGCCGTCAATCCCGCGGGGACAGGCACGAGCATTGCGCCGACCAGCAGCCGCTCGGTCGGGACCAGTTCCGCGCACCAGCGGTCGCACTCCAGGCATTCCCGGGTGTGGCGGGCAAGGCGTTCGCGCCACAAGCTGCTCGGCCGACCCTCCCAGCCCAGAAGGAGTTCGTCGAGAACGGAGCACCGCGCTGTGGCGTGCAACGCGCGTATCATCGCTCGGGCAGCGTCGAGCTGGGCGCACATGCGGCGCACCCGGAGCGTAAGATCCGGCGTGCTCAACCGCAGCGCGTCGGCCAGCTCGCCGCAGGTGAACTGACCGGCCGACTCCAGCCACCACAGCGACAGCAACTCCACATCATCACCGTCAAGCCAGCGCGCCGCTTCCGCGAGCTCCCTGCGCTGCCCGGTCAGCTGCAGGCCGGCGATGGCGAGGTCCACGAAGTCGGCTCCCGGACCGGCGACATCGAGCAGCTCCGCGGTGTCGGCGGGGGCTCGCCACCGTCCGCGTACCTGCCGCATCGTGATCGCGATCAGCCATGGGTGGAACCGCTGCGCATCCCGCAGCCCGGGTAGACCACGGATGACCTGCAGCATCGTCTCCTGGACGACGTCATCGACATCGGCGTGGGCCGTCATCGCCCAGCCCACGATGTTGTAGACCAGCGGCAGGTACGCCTCGACCAACTGGTCGAGCGCGCGCTCATCCCCGGCAGCCGCCGCGGCGACCGTCACCTGCATCTCTCGCATTGCCCGTGCCACCCGACGCAGCATGCCATCGTGCTGAAGAGGAGATGCCCGGTGGTAGCGGGACATTACGAGAAGCTGGGCGGTGACGTATGGGATGTGTCGATTATCACACGCCGCCAATTCGCCCAGCCCAGCTCCGGGGTGAGCGGAGCCGACCGAGTGTCGAGACATCCATCGGCCCGCCGCATACACTCAGTTGTCTGACCGCCAAGGAGTGGCTCATGCCTCGGCTGTCCTGCGCCGAGCATGGTTCGAGTAGCGGAACAACACCCGCATTGTCCTGGCGACGGTATGAGTGAGCTCGCGGTCGCCCCACGCGAGATCGCCGACTGTGCTGGCCCGCGTGGACTGCCGCTGTTGGGTAATCCGCACCAGCTCGACCTGACCCGTCTCAGCGCGGTGCTGGAGGGCTGGGCCGACCAGTACGGCCCGCTGTACCGCATCCGCATGGGCCGTCGGGACGCGCTGGCGGTGGCCGATGTCGAGGCCGTCAACACAATGCTGCGCCAGCGCCCGGACGGGTACCGGCGGCGACCACTAAGCGCGATCCAGTCGGTACTGGCCGAGTTGGGTATCACTGGTGCGTTCTCCGCCGAGGGCGAGCAGTGGCGGCGGCTACGACGGCTGGCCATGCAGAGCCTGCACGCCGATTACCTGCGCAGGTACTTCGATACCGTGGCGCGGGTCACCACCCGGCTGCATGAGCGGTGGACCCGAGCCGCGGCCACCGCCACCGCCACCGATGTCGATGTCGATGTCGATGTCGATGTCCAACAGGACATGATGCGCTACGCAGTCGAACCGGACGAACGCCACGGACCCGGCGGCGAGCCGCTTCCCGCCGGTACCTCCCGTCGACGGCCAGGCAACCACCGACCTGCGGCGATCACGCTCTGTGGTGTCCGAAACATCAGGAATGATATGGGCGCGCTGAGGACGGGTAGCTTTGATGGCTATTCACCATAAATACGACTTTGAAAAAAGAGGCATCCAAAGGCATGTGTCGCCTTGACCGCTTGATTCCGCCTAGCTCTGCTGCGCGCAACGCGTCCCACAGATACTTTCGCGGATCAGGCCGCATACAGGGTTTCCCTGGTCCGCATCACCCGGTCACGGAAGTACGGATTACGGATAGCCGTGACGCTGACGACATCCACCGGGCGGCCGAGGAGCCGCTCAAGCCCTTCCTTCAGACCGAAGTACGACCCAAAATAGTCGAATCCCGGCCGGACATCGAACTCCACCAACACATCAACATCACTGGAGTCGAGGTCGAACGAGTCACCCACGGCCGAACCAAACAGATCGAGGCGGCGAATGCCAAGCGTCCGACACAAGGCCTCGATCTCCGGCCGACTCTCCTCGATCACCTCATGCACGGCCCACCTCCCAGTGCCATTCTGCCCGATCTGCGGCACGACCTCGCGAACGAGACCGTACCGCCGGGGCACGTGACCACGTACACGTACCGCCTATCACCCCTGCCCGGGGCTCCCTCGCGGTTCCGCGGCCCCATACACACAGGTCGCCGTGCCGTTACGACCAGATCGAGCGGGCCGCGATGCAGTGTGGATGCTGTACGAGCCTCCCCGGGGGCACGGACAGCATCCACGCGGTGAAGGTGCCGGGTGACTGTTCTACGGGGCGTGGGGGTGTCGGCGACTGTGTCGAGGTCACTGACTGGAATTCTGATCACCATCAGGATCTCTTAACTCTCGTGGCCGACATGGACGGCGAGCCGCGTGATCTCGTAGAGACGTCGCTGCAGCTCCTCCTTGACCTGGATTGCTGTAGTGAGCACGCTCCGGCGCACCGCGTGCCCTAACGTGACAGATCCATATCGTAGTATGGCTTCTAGCGACTGATCGCGACAGGCGACGGCGTCGATTGGCCCGGTCGAGCTCCGGGTGATCCGCTGCGAGATCACGGTGACCACCACCGCTGGCACCCGGCGCACCGAGCACTACCTGCTGGTCACGACCGCGGGCGGCCCGTCGGTCCCGGCCGCCGAACCGATCCGCCTCTACCATGATCAATTTAAGGTGGAGATGAGCCACCGGTGGTGCCCCTCAAGCCGTGGTCGTTTCTCATGTCTGGGTTCCTTCCTCGTATGGTCCTGTCCGCTCGGCGGGAAGTGCGCTCCAGCGGGCGCGGGTGTAGTAGCCGGGCGGGCGTCGCGGCGTTCGTGTAGCCGTCGCATCTCGGTGTCGTCGGCGACGACGACCCAGGACCTGCCGTCGGGGTGGCGCCGAGCGGTGATCCATCCCCGGTAGATCCAGGTATAGATGGTGGCGGTCGGCAATGGCACACCTCAGCCGAGGATAGGTCACCTACGAGCTGGACACTATCAACACCAAAAGTTGGCCAACAGAGTCAACGCCGGGGCCGTGCATCCCCCGCCGGGAGAGTTCGGCGACGCTCGTCACGTGCTGTATGTGTCGCGGGTAAGGGTGGATAGTGCCACTCGTAGATCGGCGTTAAGCTGGTTGCGTGCCGCGCTAATCGCGTGTTCCTTCTTCGTCCGCTCCGCGCCATACAGGTAGACGGGGCCGACCCGGAGACTCTCCTCCTCCCACCTGTAACGCGCGTGTACATGGCCGTGGAGATGCGGCCAGAGGTTCCCCAACACTTCGTAGGTGATTCGCAGAAAGTCTTCGTCGCGAGCCGCGCATACCTGAGCGACAGCCTCACCGAGAAGAGACAGGTCGAAAAGGAAGTCCATCCGTTCTGGGTGAGGAAGGTCTGTCAGATGGTTTGCCGATCCGGCGTAGACGAGCAGGCAGTAGCCGGGGAGATGCTGCGTGCTGCCCAGCACCGCCCATCCAGTGCGCATTCTATAGAGAACGTTGGGTTCCTCACCGCGTTCCAACGTGGTAAGCTATTCACCGCTCATATCCACGTATGGTGGTGCGGCAGGTGGAAGACCATGGCCGCTGGGGTGTCCGAGCGCACCGTCCTTCCCCCGGACGAGTCCCTCGACGACCTTGTCGCGTTCGTCGGGCGGATCAGCCGTACGGAGAACCACGCCGAACTGGTCGGACCCGACGGATCGCGCACCCTGCTTCCCCCAGCCGTCTACGAAGTGCTCCAGCATGTCGTGCTCGCGATGGCCCGCGGCCAAGCGGTCACCATCGCCCCGCACCACCAGCAGCTGACCGCCCAGGAGGCGGCCGACATCCTCGGCGTCTCCCGCCCGACCCTGGTCAGGATGCTCGACGAGGGGCGGA
>NZ_CAKJTR010000018.1:12498-13759 GCF_917627355.1 Protofrankia sp. Cj3
CTCCCTACACCCAGCCCGGCCTCGGTCTTTCACGAGGCGCCCGTTGCGCTGTGACTGAGCGTCACCCGGATGCAGAAACGGTGCCCCGACCTGCAATGATCTGCGGTGTCTAGTCACTGATCATGTACGTGGTGGAGGCACCGAATCCGTGCGCAAGCGTAGTGGACGCCTGGCGGATGTGACCATGTCGGCCGACGGGAAAGGGCAGCTCGGCCACGCCGGCGGGGTGGTCCTGCAACTGCTGGCCGAGAAGGCCGGGCTGGACGAGGCGCTGGCCGGCGCGATGCGCCTGCCCGGGTTTCGGCCGTTGCATCCGCGCGGGCGGGTGCTGGTGGACCTAGCCTGTGCGATTGTCCTGGGTGCCGAGGCGATCGGTGACATCGCCCCGCTGGAGCACCAGCGTGCGGTCCTCGGCCAGGTCGCCTCCCCGGCGACCGCGTGGCGGGTACTGGACGAGATGGGCGAGCTGCAGCGGCGCCGGATCGCGCGGGCCCGCGCCGGGGTCCGCCGCCGCGTGTGGAAGCTGCTCGAGCAGCGCGAGGACGGCTTCCCCTGGATCACCGTGGACGGGCTGCCGCTCACGGGCTGGACCGTGCTGGACTCCGACGCCACGGCGGTGGCCTGCGCATCCGAGAAGGAGGGCGCCGCGGGCACCTACAAGAAGGGCGTCTTCGGCCTGTGCGCCCCCTGCTCGTGTACTGCGACAACAGCGGCGAGATGCTCGCCCAGGAGCTGCGGCCGGGCGACGCCGGCTGCACCGACACCGCCGACAACATCGACATCTTCCGGCAGGCGGTCGAGCAACTGCCCGGCCCCCACCGGCGCAAGATCCTTTTCCGGACCGACGGGGCCGGGTTCTCCCACGGACTGCTGGAGTGGATCGCCTCCGCCGGCGGGCGCCGTCACCCGTCCTTCACCTGGGAGTACTCCACCGGCTGGACCTTCACCCAGCGGGAGATGGACGCCGTGCTCGCCGTCGACGCCCTGGAGAAACGCACCGGCCGTGCCGTGTGGCAGGCCGCGCTGCAGGCCGACGGCACGGTGCGCGAGAAGGCGTTCGCGGTGGAGGTCACCGGCCTGCTCGGCGACCTCGGGACCTGGCCGAAGGGCCACCGGGTGTTCGTGCGCCGCGAGCCGCTGCACCCCCGCTACGCGAAGGACGCGAACGCCTACGAGAGGGAGCACGGGGTGCGGCTGACCGCGTTCGCCACCAACACCCCCTGACAGCTGCCACCTGAACCTGCGGTTGACGGTGCGGCTG
>NZ_CAKJTR010000018.1:14145-21725 GCF_917627355.1 Protofrankia sp. Cj3
ACCGCGTTCGCCACCAACACCCCAGGCCGCCAGGCCACCTGGCTGGATCTTCGGCACCGCGCGCACGCCCGGGTCGAGCCCAAGATCCGCGACAGCAAGGCCGAGAGCCTGGCCCGGTTCCCGTCCCGCTTCATGAAGGTCAACCAGGCCTGGCTCACCGTCACCGCGCTCGCCTGCGACCTGCGCGCCTGGCTCCAACTGCTCGGCTGCCAGGGCGACATGGCCCGCGCCACTCCGAAGACCCTGCGCTACCGCCTCCTGCACGTCCCCGCCGCCGTGGTCCGCGGCCAGCGCCGACGACGCCTGAAGATCCCCCGGACCTGGCCCTGGGCCGAACAGGTCGTCGAAGCGTTCCGCCGCATCAGGGCCCTGCCCGCACCGACCTGACCCCCGCACCCCGTCCCGACAGACCCGAGAGGATGGCGAACCCGCAGTCCCCGGCCCCGTGGAAGCCGGCGCCACCGCAGCGACATGCGAAGCGCAGCCCTGCCCCGCCGAGCCCGCCCGGCAGGACGAACACGACAACACGGGCACAAGATCAACTCACGGTCGCCGTGAAAGATTCAGGCCAGCGGCCGCTCGCGGCGGGACGGCCTCATTTTCGATGAGCCGATATCCAGGCCTCCTGCCGTACGTTTGCGGACGCCGCTGTCTGCTGGGGTCGAGGGAGAGGGGCCAGCGACGAAGCATCGCGAGGTTCTCACCGGTTCTGTGCCGTCCGCCCCGACATCCCTACCTACCGGTGGTAGGTCCAGGGGTTGACGAGTGGGACGCCCATGGGGGCGAAGTCGGACTCGTTGCGGGTGACGAGCGTGAGCCCGTGGACCCCGGCCGTGGCTGCGATGAGTGCGTCGTGAGCTGGGCGCCGGTCGGGCACGTGGAGCCGCGCCGCCGAGTCGGCGACGGCCTGGTCGACGTCGAGCAGCCGGCCAACATATGCCGGGAGCACGTTCTGATCGAGCCACGAGTCCAGGACGGTCGCCTGCCGGGCGTCGTGCCGCCGCTTGTTCTCAATGCCAGCCCGAAGCTCCAGCAGGGTGATGACAGAGAGGAAGGTCGCCGATGGCGACAGGGTCTGGGCCCAGGTGTTGAATCGGTCATCCCGCCGTTTCGCGGGCTTGCGGAGCTCGGAGATGATGTTGGTGTCGAGCAGGAAGCTCACAGGTCAACCTCGCGCGGCGAGTCCCGCGGACGCACCGGCTCGAAGTCAATCTCCTCATCCAGGACGAACGCGTCTCCCAGGATGCCCGCGGTGCCCGTGAGCCGCTGATAGTCCTCGAACGACAGCAGGACGTGCGATGGCCGACCGTGATCCGTGATGATCACCGGTCCGCTGGTAGCGGCCCGCTTGACCGCGCTCACGTCGCGGTTGAACTCCCGCGATGAGACCATGGTCATCACGATCACCTCCTCGGTAGGTACGTACCTACACTACCTGTTTCCGCATATCCCGCCCTGCCGTCCATGAAGATCGAGCTCAAGGCCGACCGCATCGACTCAGCCCTCTGGCCAGAGCAGAGCGAGACGGAGCGAGACGGAGCGAGACGGAGCGAGACGGACAGCAACAGGATTCCGACGGAGAACGACGGCGGGGAGCCCTCCGGACCCCCGCTGCTGGCCAGCGGCGGACAGATCGACCTTGCCGGCCCCGGAGTCGATGTCTACTCGTCCTGGGTGACGCCCAGGAAGTACAACGTCATTTCCGGGACAAGCATGGCCACCCCACACGTTGCCGGCATCGCCGCGCTCTGGTACGAGAAAACCGGGCAGGGCGCACTCGAACTGTGGGGTAATCTGACCAGGGCGAGTTTCCGGCTTCGCGCGTCGTCGCTCGACGTCGGCGCCGGACTGACGCAGGCTCCGCAGTAGGTTCCGCAACGGTTTTTTCGCCGTTGGCCAAAGAGGTGACCCCCATGGCGAACAATGTTCATATCACTGTTGATGACACATATCGGGGCAGTTTGGCAGAAATCGCCGCCGCGCTCCGGGCCAGGGGGATGCACGTCGATCAGATTCACGAGGCCATCGGAATAATATCCGGTTCCGTGCCGGATGCCGACTGGCGGTCGCTGGAGGCTGTGGCAGGGGTGCGGGCCGTCGAACCCGACACGTCCTTCCACCTGCCGCCGCCGGACGCACCCATCCAGTAACTCTCCAGCGGCCCCCTGAAGCGCCCTCAATCCACAGGTGCGGCCGGGCGCGAGCATGGCAAACATCCGTACCCGCCCGGCCGGCCCGCCCACGTCGCACAGTGCCGGTCTGCGCGACGTGGGCGGACAGCAGCCCAAGGGTGGGATCGTTGAAGCCCACGGGCGTCTCGGGGTCGAAGGCTGGGCCGTCTGGGAATTCCGTGTGGCACGCAGTGCGTACCGGCGAAGACGACGTCGAACGCGCCGGCCAGCCGGAGGACATCGCCGCGGCCTGCGCGTTCCTGCTCTCGTAAGGAGGCCGGGCACGCACCGGACAGCTTCTGGGCGTGGACGATAGGCGGAATAGACGATGGGCGGAATACCTGGAACCGCATCCGCACCTCCGAGGAAGCAGGCAGGCGATGAGGGCGATCAGATGAGCACTCTCCGGTCAGCCGCGTCCGGGCACACCTCGGGCGCACCCTCCGGTACGGACGGGGCCGGCAACGCGGCGGCGCACCGCGCGCTGGTCGCCCACCTGCGCTCCGCCTTGGCCACAGCCGCCCAGGGCGGGTCGCGGGAGGCCCGTGCCCGCCACGTGAGCCGGGGCAAGCTGCTGCCTCGCGAGCGGATCGACACCCTGCTCGACCGTGGCAGCCCGTTCCTGGAGCTCTCGCCGCTGGCCGCCTGGGACATGTACGCCGACGAGGCGCCAGGCGCGGGGATCATCACCGGTGTCGGGCGGGTGGCTGGCCGGGAGTGCATGCTGGTGGCCAACGACGCCACCGTCAAGGGCGGCACCTACTACCCCATGACCGTGAAGAAGCATCTACGCGCGCAGGAGGTAGCCCTGCACAACCAGCTGCCCTGCCTCTACCTCGTCGACTCCGGTGGGGCGTTCCTCCCGTTGCAGGACGAGGTGTTCCCCGACCGGGAGCACTTCGGGCGGATCTTCTACAACCAGGCGACGATGTCGGCGGCGGGTATCCCGCAGATCGCCGCGGTGCTGGGCTCGTGCACGGCCGGTGGGGCCTACGTCCCGGCCATGAGCGACGAGGCTGTGATCGTCCGAAACCAAGGAACGATCTTCCTGGGTGGGCCGCCGCTGGTGAAGGCCGCGACCGGCGAGGTCGTGTCGGCGGAGGATCTCGGCGGCGGGCTGCTGCACAGCAAGGTCTCCGGGGTCACCGACCATCTCGCCGACGACGACGCCGACGCGCTGCGTCGGGTCCGCGCGATCGTGGCCAGCCTCGCCCCCCGCGCGCCCCGCCCGTGGGAGGTCGTCCCGACCGAGGAGCCGGCAGCCGACCCAGCCGAGCTGTACGCGCTGGTGCCCACCGACAGCCGGATCCCCTACGACGTGCGCGAGGTGATCGCCCGGATCGTCGACGGCAGTCGGTTCACCGAGTTCAAGCGTGACTACGGACCGACGCTGGTTACCGGCACCGCCCGGCTGCACGGCCACCCGGTCGGCATCATCGCGAACAACGGGGTGCTGTTCAGCGAGTCCGCGGTGAAGGGGGCGCACTTCGTCGAGCTGTGCGACCAGCGCCAGATCCCGCTGGTGTTCCTGCAGAACGTCACCGGGTTCATGGTCGGGCGGGAGTTCGAGGCGGGCGGGATCGCCAAGCACGGCGCCACGATGGTCACCGCCGTCGCCTGCGCACGGGTCCCGAAGTTCACCATCGTGATCGGTGGCTCGTTCGGCGCCGGTAACTACTCGATGTGCGGTCGCGCCTACTCACCCCGCTTCCTGTGGATGTGGCCGAACGCGCGGATCTCGGTGATGGGCGGCGACCAGGCCGCCGCCGTTCTCGCGACCGTCCGGCGCGAACAGCTGGCGGCTCGCGGGAACGACTGGAGCGTGGAGGCTGAGGATGGGTTCAAGGCGCCGATCCGCGAACAGTACGAGCGTCAGGGCAGCCCCTACTACTCGACGGCCCGGCTGTGGGATGACGGTGTGATCGACCCGCTGGACACCCGCACCATGCTGGGGCTGGCCCTGTCGGTGGCGGCAAACGCGCCGCTGGGACCCGTCCGCTACGGCATCTTCCGGATATGACCGATACGGGCCCGCTTTTTGACGCCGTACTGGTCGCCAACCGGGGGGAGATCGCGGTCAGGGTCATCCGCACCCTGCGGGCGCTCGGCATCCGCTCCGTCGCCGTCTACAGCGACGCCGACACCGACGCCCGGCACGTCCGCGAGGCCGATGAGGCGGTGCGGATCGGCCCGGCTCCGGCGCGGCAGTCCTACCTGTCGGTGCGGCACCTGGTCGACGCGGCCCGGCTGACCGGGGCGCAGGCGGTCCATCCCGGGTACGGCTTCCTGGCCGAGAACGTCGCCTTCGTGCGCGCCTGCGCCGACGCGGGGCTGGTCTTCATCGGACCGTCCGCGCACGCCGTCGAGGTGATGGGCGACAAGATCCGCGCCAAGCGGACGGTGGCCGCCGCGGGCGTCCCGGTGGTGCCCGGCCGCGCCGAGCCGGGGATGAGCGACGACGACCTCCTCGCCGCCGCGGACGAGGTCGGCTACCCCGTGCTGGTGAAACCGTCCGCCGGTGGGGGCGGCAAGGGGATGCGGCTGGTCACCGGCCCGGCCGCGCTGCGCGGTGAGCTTGCCGCCGCCCGCCGCGAGGCGACCGCGTCCTTCGGCGACGGCACCGTGTTCCTCGAGCGGTTCGTCGCCCGGCCCCGGCACATCGAGGTGCAGATCCTCGGCGACGCCCACGGCCACGTCATCCACCTCGGCGAACGCGAGTGCAGCCTGCAGCGCCGCCATCAAAAAATCATCGAGGAGGCGCCGTCGCCGCTGCTCGACGCGGCGGCCCGGGACCGCATCGGCGCGGCCGCGGTCGATGTCGCCCGCGCTGTGGGCTACACCGGCGCGGGCACCGTGGAGTTCATCGTCGGGGCCGACGACCCGGGACGCTTCTACTTCATGGAGATGAACACCCGGCTACAGGTCGAGCACCCGGTCACCGAGATGGTCACCGGGATCGACCTGGTCGCCGAACAGCTCCGGATCGCCGCCGGCCGGCCGCTGACGATCATCCAGGACGGCGTACGCCTGACCGGGCACGCGATCGAGGGGCGCGTCTACGCCGAGGACCCGGCCCAGGGCTTCCTACCCACTGGCGGCACCGTCGTGGCGCTGCACGAACCGGCAGGTGACAGCATCCGCGTCGACTCCGGCCTGGCCGAAGGCGCATGGGTGGGAACAGACTACGACCCCATGCTCGCCAAAGTGATCGCCTGGGGGCCGGACCGGACGACGGCGCTCGCCCGGCTGGACGCGGCGCTCGCCCGCACCGCCGTCCTCGGAGTCGGGACCAACGTGGCGTTTCTGCGGGCGCTGCTTGCCCACCCCGGCGTGGTCGCCGGTCGCCTCGACACCGGCCTGGTCGAACGGGAGCTGGCCGGGCTCGTCGACGGCAGCGTCCCAGCCGGCGCGCTCGTGGCCTACGGTCTGGCGCGGCTGGTCGAGGCACAGCCGGCCGGGCCGGTGATCGACCTGTGGGACACCCCCAGCGGCTGGCGGGCCGGCGGCCCACCGGCTCCTCTGATCTGGCGGGTGGCGCTGCCCGCGGGCGGCAGCGCCGAGGTCGCCGTGACCCCCGTCGCCACGCCCGGGGCCGCCGGGACCGCTCCACCGCCTGGACCGCCCGGCAGACGGCCATCCCACCGGCTGGCTGCCGAGATGGCCGCTACTGTCAGCATCCGCCGTGAGCCCTCCGCGACCGGGACGCTCCGCCCGTTGTCCCGGCCGCTTGGGGCGGGCGCGGTTGGGGCGGGCGGCGGTTGGGGCGGGCGCGGTTGGGGCAGGCGCCGACGACGGCGAGCCCCACCCCGCCACGGTACGCACCCTCGGCGACGGCTGTGAACTGCTGGTCACCGTGGACGGGCACAGCCGGCGCTGGTGGTACGCCCGCGATGGGCAGGTCCGCTGGCTCGGGGCCGGCGGAGCCGCGTGGGCCCTCACCGAGGCCGGCCCCGCGGCCCGCACCGGCGCCGCCTCAGCCGGCGTCGCCGAGGTCCGCAGCCCGATGCCCGGCACCGTCATCGCGGTCCACGTCCGTACCGGCGAACAGGTCACCGCCGGCCAGCCACTTATCATCGTCGAGGCGATGAAAATGGAGCACAGCCTGGCCGCGCCTGTGACTGGCCAGGTCAAGGACCTGCTCGTCAGCCCCGGCGAGCAGGTCAGGATTGACCAGTTGCTCGCCGTCGTGGACGCGGCCGAGCCTGCCAGCACACCCGCAAGCGGGGAGCCGCCCGATGCCTGACACCCGCCTCACCGACGAGCAGGAGTCCCTGCGCCGCACCGTCGCCGAGTTCGCCCGCGAGGTCGTCGCCCCGGTGGCGGCCAGGCACGACGAGGACAAAACCTTCCCGTACGAGGTCGTCGCTGGTATGGCAGCGATGGGCCTGTTCGGGCTCCCCTTCCCCGAGTCCTACGGCGGGATGGGCGGTGACTTCTTCACCTTGTGCCTGGCCATCGAGGAGCTGGCCCGGGTTGACTCCTCAGTCGCGATCACGCTGGAGGCCGGCTGCTCGCTCGGGGCGATGCCGATCTACCGGTTCGGCACCGAGAAGCAGAAACGCGAATGGCTGCCGATGCTGTGTTCCGGCACGGCCCTCGGCGCGTTCGGCCTGACCGAGCCGGCGGCCGGCAGCGATGCCGGCGGCACCCGTACCACCGCCCACCTGGACAGCGGCATGTGGGTGATCAACGGCTCCAAGGCGTTCATCACAAACTCCGGCACCACCATCACCCGCCTGGTCACCGTCACCGCCGTCACCGCCGTCACCGGCACCAGCGGCGATGACCGGGACGCGGACAGGACGAAGGAGATCAGCAGCATTGTGGTGCCGGTCCCCGCCCCCGGCTTCACGGCGGAGCCGGCGTACTCCAAAGTGGGCTGGCACGCCAGCGACACCCACCCGCTGGCCTTTGTCGACGTGCGGGTACCCGAGGCGAACCTGCTCGGCGAGCGGGGGCGCGGCTACGCGAACTTCCTGGCCATCCTCGACGAGGGCCGCATCGCCATCTCGGCGCTGGCTGTGGGCTTGGCCCAGGCCTGCGTCGACGAATCGGTGGCCTACGCCAGGACCCGCCATGCGTTCGGCCGACCGATCGCCGCCAACCAGGCGATCTCCTTCAAGATTGCCGATATGGAGGCGCGGGTCCACGTCGCCCGCACCGCCTACTACGACGCGGCCGCCCGCATGGCCGCGGGACTGCCGTTCAAGAAGGAGGCCGCGATCGCGAAACTGGTCAGCAGCGAAGCGGCGGTGACCAACGCCCGGGAGGCCACCCAGATCCACGGCGGCTATGGCTTCATGAACGAATATCCGGTCGCGCGGCACTGGCGGGACAGCAAAATCCTTGAAATCGGCGAAGGCACCAGTGAGGTGCAGAAAATGATCATAGCCCACCACCTCGGCCTTT
>NZ_CAKJTR010000018.1:22194-23495 GCF_917627355.1 Protofrankia sp. Cj3
CGGTGAGTGAAGCCGACAACACGCTGTTCACGACGTTGACGATGAACGCGCAGGCGCTGCACCTCGACGAGGCATGGAGCGCCACCCAGCCCTTCGGCCGCCGCCTGGTCAACAGCCTGTTCACGCTGTCGACCCTCGTCGGTCTGTCAGTCAACCAACTCACTCAGGGCACGACCGTCGCCAATCTCGGTTTCGCCGAGGTCCGCTTCCCGGCGCCGGTCTTCCACGGCGACACGCTCTACGCCGAAACAGTGGTCCTGGACAAGCGCCTGTCACGCAGCCGGCCGGGACAGGGCGTGGTCACCCTTGAGCACACCGCGCGCAACCAGCATGGCGAGGTGGTCGCGGTCGCCGTGCGCGGCGCGCTGATGCTGCGCTCGGACACAGCGGGCCCGAACACAACGGGCCCGAACGCGGGCGGCGGATCCACCGCCGCCGATTCGTCCGATCCGCCGACAGGCCCGGCCCCGGAGCTGGACCCGGACGTGGCCCGATGACCGCGCGCCTGCCCGGACCGGCGCTGCTGTTCTGTCCCGCCGACCGTCCCGACCGGTATGCGCGGGCCGCCGCGGCGGCCGACGGCGTCATCCTCGATCTGGAGGACGCCGTGGCACCTGAGGACAGACCGCGGGCGCGCCAGGCGCTGCGCGAGACCCCGCTCGACCCGGCGCGGACGATCGTGCGGGTCAACCCGGCCGGCACCGACGACCACGCCGAGGACATCGCGGCGCTGGCGGGCACCCCCTACCAGGCCGTGATGCTGGCCAAGACCGAGACCGCCGAGCAGGTGGCCGCGCTCGCCCCGCGGCAGGTCGTCGCGCTGTGCGAAACTCCACGCGGCGTGCTCGCCGCACCCGCCATCGCCGCCGTCAGCAACACCGTCGGCATCATGTGGGGAGCCGAAGACCTGGTGGCCGCGCTCGGCGGACGTTCCAGCCGGGACGCCGACGGCCGCTACCACGACGTCGCCCGCCACGCCCGCGCCAGTATCCTGCTCGCCGCCGGCGCCTACCTGCGCGTCGCCGTCGACGCGGTCTACCTCAACATCACCGATCTCGAGGGGCTCGCCCGCGAGGCGCGGGACGGGGCGGCGAGCGGGTTCACCCTGAAGGCCTGCATCCATCCCAGCCAGGTCGCCGCCATACGACAGGCTTTCCTGCCCGCACCGGAGGAGATCGACTGGGCCAGTCGGGTGCTCGACGCCGCGGCCCGCTCCCCCGGCGTGTTCAGGTTCGAAGGCCGCATGGTCGACGCCCCGGTCCTGCGCCACGCCGAGCGCATCCTCGCCAGCCGGGCGCGCT
>NZ_CAKJTR010000018.1:23904-28408 GCF_917627355.1 Protofrankia sp. Cj3
GGCGGGCCTTTCCAGCTCCTCGGCTCGGGAGAAGCCCGCGGGTTTCGGCATCAGCGTGGCGTGACCAGACTCGGCACACCGGACGTCGGGCGCAGCGTGATGTGGTTGGTGTAGGGGGGGTCGTCGACGGGTGCGGTGAACGTGAAGTTCTGGACCAGCCCGGCCAGCGCGATCGTCGATTCGAGCATCGAAAAGTGCTGACCTATGCAGCCGCGTGGCCCGCCCCCGAAGGGGAACCAGGCATAGCGGTGGCGCGCCTTCTCCCGCTCCGGCGTGAACCGTTCTGGCTCGAAACGCTCCGGCCTGTCCCAGAACAGCGGATGCCGATGGGTGACCCAGGGGACGACGAGCAGGTCGCTCCCAGCCGGGATGCGGTAGCCGCACACGTCCTCATCCGTGAGCGAACAACGACTGATGATCGGTGCCGACGGGTACAACCGCATGGTTTCCTTGAGCACCATCGTGCTGTAGGGCAGCGCTGGAACGTCCGCCACGGTGGGGATGCCGGCGATCGCGTCGGCCTCGTCACGGACGCGCTCCTGGACCGCGGGATGCCGGCCGAGCAGGTGCAGGGCATAGGTCAGCGCGGTCGAGGTCGTCTCGTGCCCGGCAAGCAGGAAGATGAGCACCTGGTCACGCACTTCAGCGTCAGTCAGGGCGTCATCGCTGTCACGGGCGTCGAGCAGCAGCCCGAGCAGGTCGCCGTACCTGGCACCGCTGGCCCGCCGCTGCGCGATTATCTGATCGCAAACCGAATAGAGCTCGCTCCGCGCCTGCGCGAGTTGCCGGTTGACCGGCGTGGGCCAGCGCAGCGGCATGCGGATCGGCGCCAGTCCGCGACGTAGTACCGCCTCCGCCAGCCTCCCGAACTCACGGCGGACCACCGGTAGCACCTGATCAAGATCATCGCCGAACAGGACGCGACACACCACCCGCAACGTCAGCCCGGTTATCTCGTCATCCAGATCGATGGTGCCCGCGCCGCGCCGGCGCCATCCGTTCACCAGGCTCTCGACCTGTCCGCCCATGGCGGCTGCGTACTCGGCCACCCGCCGGGTGGTGAACAGCGGTTGAAGGAACCGCCGCTGACGGTGCCAGTCGGCATCCTGGCTGGTCAGGATGCCGTTGCCGAACGCGCCGCGGACCTCCCGGTAAAAAACGTTGTCCTTGCGATAGTTGGCCGAGGAGCTGGCGAGCACGCGCTGGGCGGCGTCGGGATGAAATACCAGGTATATCTCGCGTAGCCCGGGTGGCCCGACACGGAAGCAAACAGCGTCCCCGTACCTCTCGAAAGCTCGCAGAAAGGCTCCGAGCATGTCGCCGCGTAACTCGGCCGCTGATCCCAACAAGAAGGAGCCCGCCGCAACGGGCGGTGTGCGCGCGGGCGGACTACTTGGTGCCGAGGTGGATAAGCTGCTCATGCCCGTGCCCTTCGTCGACGGGACCACCCAGTACAGATCATTAATATTCACTCATTCAGATCCGCTCCAGCCGCATCTTATACCAACACCGCCCCGCGGGATACTTACCAGCGTTTCGTCTCGCGTTCGCCCACGGTTGATCTAGCCACCATTTTTGATCTTGTCGTTTGTTATTGCTTATTGTCAATCGCGAGACGCCGTCAACAACGTTGACTATCTTGTGGATAGCAACGCGCGGCCCGGCTGTTCCGACCACTTAGAGGCTCCGGCAATAGGACTGTCCGGCTCGCGGCTTTCCGCATCCCGCCCGGCCGCGTTGTCCTCGGTCGGCGCCCAAAACCAGGGCGCCTTCCTCGGGCGCTCCTAGTTTTCCACGGTAACCGTGCCCGCGCCGCCGTCAACGACGAGCAGGCGGCCGTCAGCGATCATCAGCACGTCCGCACCGACACCGGTCACCGCGGGCAGACCGATCTCCCGCGCGACGATCGCCGCGTGGCACAGCAGGCCACCCGACGCTGTGACGAGACCTGCCGCGGTCGCCATCAGCGGCAGCCAGGCGGGATCGGTGGTGGGAGCGATCAGGATGCCGCCCGGCTGCCAGTTCCCGTCGTATGGGTCAAGCACAACGGCTCCGGTGCCCCGCGCCACACCGCCAGCGGCGGCGAACCCCTGGAGCAGTTCGGCCCCGTTCGCGGCACCCTCGGCAGCGGCACGGATATCACGACGGCCGGGGCTGGCCGGTCCTCCCAGGGGGCGCGTCACCGGTCGTGCCTGCAGCCACAGCAAGGCATCGGTCGCCATCAGTACGGCGAACTCCAGATCCAGCGGCATGCCAGCCTCCCGTTGCAGGCTCAGACACGCCGCCCCGACAGCGCCCGTCGAGCTGGTGAGCGCTCCCGCCGGGGCCACCGGCCCGGCCTCGCGGTCCCACTCCTCGACGGCCGGGATGACCGCCCCCGAGACCAGGCGCTCGCCAGGCCCCGCGCACCACTCCAGACGGCCCGCGGCGGCCGAACGTCCGATCCACACCCCCGCCGCGGTGGGCTCCTGGTACTCCTGCAGCACGACAGCCATCCGCGGCGGCGCGCCGAGCCCGGTGAGGTCCAGGTAGGCCGCTGGGCCGCGGTCAGTGGCACTGGCCACGACCCGGCGGACCGCCGCCGGAACCTCCGCGGGCGACAGATCGAGTTCAGTGCGGAACTGACCGGCGAACGAGAACCGCGCGCCGTCCTCCACCGAGGCGGAACTACGCACCGCCCACCGGCCGACCTCGGCCGGCAGCTGGACGCCCTCGGCCGCGACGCTGGCTGCCGCATCGACGCTCAACAGCCAGGTGGCCGGTATCCGGGCGCCGAGGCGGACCAGGCCAGCCAGCCCGACTGCCTTTCCGCCCCACCTCGATACAAGATTTCCGGGGGCCCCGAGCTGATACCCGGCGGACAGCTCCTGAACGAGGAACGACAAGGGAGTGGGCAGTATCATGGAACGCTCCGAAAAATGCTCGAACAAGGCGCTGGGCGCTGAGGCGTGAGAGGATCCCGGCGTATCCGCTGAGAACACTGATTATTTCCGCCGAAAGAGCTGAGGAGGGCGCATGGGCCGCGTCGTCGTCGTCAGCGGCGGCGGCACCGGAATCGGTGCCGCCGCCGCTGAGCTTTTCGCCGGTGACGGCGCCGAGGTCTACCTGCTGGGCCGCCGTGAGAACGTCCTCACCGCCACCGCCGAGAAACTCGGGCCCCGGGCTCACGCGGTCACCTGCGACCTGCGTTCCCCGCGCAGCGTCGAGGCCGCGGTCCGCACGCTGCCCGGCACGGTGGACGTATTGGTGAACAATGCCGGCGCCCGCGGCGTGGCGGCCGGCGGAGACGACCTGACCGCCGTCGCCGAGCGGTGGACGTCCGACTTCCGCAACAACGTCCTGGTCGCCGTCCTGCTGACAGCCGCGCTGACCAGGCGTCTGCGGTCGCCCGGCGGCAGGGTCGTCACCGTGAGCAGCCTCGCCGCGGTACGCGGGAACGGTTCCTACGGGGCGGCGAAGTCCGCGTTGCACGGCTGGAACCTCACGCTCGCGAGCGAGCTGGGCCCGCGCGGGGTGACGGCGAACGTGGTCGTGCCGGGATTCATCGCGGGCACCGAGTTCTTCGGCCAGGACACCACCGACGACGAACGGACGCGGCGTGCCGCGCAGACCCTGGTGAACCGTGTCGGTGAACCGGGCGACGCGGCCGCGGCGATCCATTACCTGGCCTCGCCCGACGCGGGCTACGTGACCGGGCAGTTCCTGCACGTCAACGGCGGCGCGCTGCCGGGCCGGTGAGCGGTGACGCCCGATCCCACCGGCCCGAGCGCCTCGTTCGCCGATGTGCTCGAGGGGCTGCGCCACCGCCACGCGGTCCTGCGGCGCATCGTCCGTTCGCTCTCCACCGACGATTGGGACGCGCCCACGCCCGCCGCCGGCTGGGCGGTCCGCGACCAGCTCGCCCACCTCGCCGACACCGAGGAGGTCGCGTTCGACACGCTCACCGGCGGTCCGCGCGCCTTCGCGGCCGAGCTGCCGGCCTTCCCCAGCGCTGACGCCTTCACCGCGGCGGGATGCCACCGCGGTGCGGGCATGAGCACGGCGGAGCTCGTCGGCTGGTGGGAGCGCGGCGCCACCCGGACGCGGGAACGGCTCGCCGAGCTTGCCGCCACGGAGCGCGTGGCCTGGGGCTTCGGTATGGACGCGCGGACGTTCGGACTCGCCCGGACCATGGAGCACTGGGCGCATACCCTCGACATCACCGATGCGGTCGGGGCTGACGCCGAGCTGGTGAGAGAAGCGCCGCTCGTCGCCGAGCTCGGCTACCGCACGATCCCCTGGGCGTTGCTGCGGGCGCATACCACCCATCCGCGACGGTCGCTGCGGGTGGAGCTGCACAGTAACGGCGGCACGGACAGCTGGGGCCCGCCCGGCGCCACCGACGTCGTGTCCGCCCACCTCCTGCAGTGGTGCTGCCTGGTCACGCGGCGGACGCCCCGTCCCGGGCTGCCCGTGCCCAGAGCATGGGGGCCGATGGCGCACGACGTCGTGCGCCACGCGCGGT
>NZ_CAKJTR010000018.1:28850-36612 GCF_917627355.1 Protofrankia sp. Cj3
GTGAACGGCTGACGCCGCGCGGCGGGCACGCGGTCACCCCGGTCACTCGTCCGCCGCGCCGCGTTCGGCCCCGCCCGACAGCAGCAGGTCACGATGCAGTTCCATCCACACCTCATGGAAGGAACCGCACAGGACACCGGTCACCGCGCGGACCTCACCGGCGCGGGCGCGGGCGAGCGCGCCGGTGAGCCGCGCCGGGTAGCGCGCGAACCGCTCCTCGACGACGGCCAGCGGGGCGAGCAGCTGCGCGCACCGCACCGCCAGCGACGCGAGCTCCTCGATGATCCGGCTGTCGTAGCCGGCGTCGTCGTGCGGGTTGGGCACGCCATCGCGCAGCTGCCACCGCGTGCAGCGTTCCTTGACGTCACGGTTGACCAGCCGGAACGCGTCGAGGACAACCGGCAGCGGCCCACGCAGCGAAGCGGTGGCCACCGGCAGCCAGCGGGCATGACGTTCCCGGCCGGCTGGGGTGAGGCCGTAGCGGTCGCTGGGCGGCCGGCACATCGCAAGCCCACGATCCACGCAGGCGTCCAGCTCAGCGGCTGGCCTGCCCGTCGCTTGGACGTACTGCGGGGGCGTCGCCGTGCCCATGACGGCAAGCGCGTGCAGCGCCCGGTCGACACCGGCCGCGCCGTCGACACCGGCCGCGACGATTTCCGGCCCGGCGGTGCCGCCGGAGCTCCGTGTGTCCGTCACGCGTGCTCCCCTCGTCCGTCTGCTGTGTCCAGGGACGCCATCCGGGCGCGCAGCCGCGGCATGAGGCCGCCGTCACGCAGCAGATCCAGCAGGAACGGGTCCAGCACCGTGCCGGTGGCCACGCTCCCGTCCGCGCCCGACACGGTTCCCGCCGTGAGGTCCACCAGCAGGGGGCCCTCGTCGGGGATCAGGTCGACCCGGTCGATCTCCAGGACCGGCAGCCCGATGTTGAGCGCGTTGCGGAAGAAGATCCGGGCGAACGAACGGGCCAGGATGACGCTGATGCCGAGATCCTTGAGCGCCGCCGCCGCGTACTCCCGGCTGGAGCCGCAGCCGAAGTTGCTGCCCGCGACGATCGCGTCACCCGGGCGGAACCCGTCGGCGATCTCGGGCAGCAGCATCGCGAGGCCGCTGAGCGCGACATCGGCCTTCGCGCCGGTCAGGGTCATGAAGCTGCCGGGGAACAGGACGTCGGTATCGAGGTTGTCACCGAGCCGCCAGCGGCGGCCGGACACCGTGATGTTCACCGGAGCACCTCGTCAGCGGATAACAGGCCCCGCGGATCAGTGATCATGCCAGTCGTCGCGCTGGCCGCGACCGTTGCCGGCGACGCCAGGTAGATGCTCGCCCCCGCGCTGCCCATCCGGCCGACGAAGTTACGGCTGCTCGCGGTGATCGCCGTCTCACCGTCGGCCAGGACTCCCGCCTGCAGGCCCGCGCACGGGCCGCACCCGGGCGGCTCGACGATCGCGCCGGCCGCCGCGAAGATCTCCAGCAGGCCCTCGGCGAGCATCGCGCGGTAGATGACCTTCGAGGCCGGCGTGATGATGAGCCGTACCGAGCTGGCGACGCGCCGATGGCGCAGGATCTGGGCCGCGGACCGGTAGTCGGTGAGCCGGCCACCCGTGCACGAGCCTATGTAGGCCTGCTGGATAACGACTCCGGCCACATCCGCGACCGGCCGGACGTTCGCGGGGCTGTGCGGGGCCGCGCACAGCGGCTCCAGCGCGGACAGCTCGACTGTGATCCGGCGGCTGTAGTCAGTGCCGTCGTGCAGGGTCAGGTCGAGGCCAGGCTCGGGCTCGCGCCCGACATAGCGCCATGTCGTCTCGTCGACCTCGACAAGGCCGACCTTGGCGCCGAGCTCCACCGCCATGTTCGCGAGCACGAGGCGCTCGTCCATCGGCATGGCCCGCACGCCCGGACCGCCGAACTCCAGCGAGGCGTAGGTCGCGCCGTCCATGCCGAGGTCCCGCAGCAGGTACAGGACGACGTCCTTCGCCGACACCCCCGTCGGTGGGCTCCCCGTCAGCCGCACCGAGATGGCGTGCGGCACCTTCAGCCACAGCTTCCCGGTCGCGAGGACCCCCGCCATCTCGGTACCGCCGATGCCGGTCGCGAAACTGCCGAGCGCACCCGCCGTGCAGGTATGGGAATCGGTCCCGACGACGACATCGCCGGGACCTGCCAGCCCGCTCTCGGCGAGGGTCTGATGGCTCGGGCCGTCGTAGAAACCGGTGTGGGTGATGCCGTGCCGCTGGACGGCGGCGATGATGGCGCGGTTGTTCTCCGCCTGCGCGACCGTTGCCGCGGGCACGAAATGGTCGATGGTCACGTACACCCGGTCGGGATTCCAGAGCGGCACCCCCAGCGTCTCGAAGGTGCGGAACGTGGGCGGTCCGAGCACCTCGTGGGTCAGCGCCAGGTCGATCTCGAATTCGTCGACCTGGCCGGCCCGCAGGGAACGGCCCGCCTTCCGGGACAGGATGCGCTCGGCAAGCGACGGGAAGCCCGGCATGTCAGGCCGTTCTCTCGGCCGTGGGCCCGGCGCCGGAGCGGATCACGGCGACCAGCTCGAGGATGTCCCCGATGGTCGACAGACCCGCGATCCTGGGGTCGGCCACGATGCTGATGCCGAGCAGCTCCTCGACACGGACGAGCATCTCTATCGCGCTGATCGAGTCGATACGCAGGTCCTCCACGATTCGATCGGACGCACGCAGGTCCCGGCGCACCCCTTTGATACGGCTGTATTCCGCCGCTAACGCCCCGATGATGTCGGGCGCGGAATTATCGCTCATGAACCCGTACCTCTCCTGATGTTCCGTCCACGGTCATGAATGTGCCGGTGGGAATAGCCGCCGCGCTCTGGTGGCCGACGACGCAGGGAATCCCGTACTCCCGGGAGAGAATGGCGATATGCGACAGTTCGCTGCCCCGTTCGGTCACCACTGCCGAGACAAAGGGCAGCAGCGGCGCGACATCCGCGTCGGCCGAGACACATGCGAGCACCACGGGCTCGGCGGGGATATCGGAGATGTCGGAGATGTCTGGATGGATCACCAGGCCGGTCGCCCGCCCGGGTGAGACGCCCTTGGCCGGCCGTACGCCGCGGCCGAGCCATGGGCGCGGGCTCGCCGGGTCCCGCAGGTCGAGGTGCTCAGGCATCTCGGTGGCCAGCGCCTTCTCGCACGCCTCGCGCCGGTCGTCCCACCGCCGTTCGAGCACGTCCAGCCGGCCCGTCCCGCAGATCTCCGCCACGGTGAGGTATGGCCAGGCGTGGTCGGGCACCCCGCGCACCACCGCCCACCGCGGGAGGACCCGCCGGAAGACGTGCAGGGTGCGCATCACCAGCGACTTGCTGTGTTCCCTGGCGGCCATGGTCTCGCCGACGGTGGACGAGAGCGCCGTGACGATCCGGCGGTTGTGCTCGCCGAGCATCTCCACCGCGGCGACACCGGGATCGAGCACGTCCACCCGGTCCTCGGCCGTCCCGGTCACGACCTGCTGGCGCACGGCGTAGCTGGCCCAGGGCGCGTGGCCGTCCGCGACCTCGTAGAACGACGACGCGAGGAAGTCACCCGAGCCATCTGGCCCGGCGAGGGCGGCCGCGTGCAGACGCCGCCAGACCAGCTCGCGCGGGCGCGACAGCCACAGCTCGACCTCGTCGCCGTGGCGGACCAGCCGCCGCAGCGCCCGGCGCAGCGCGACCCGCGCCGGAACGAGCCCGGCGGTGCTCAGGATGTGGACCGACCAGGCGTCGACCAGCACCGCACGGGCTCGTTCGAGCACGAGGGCGAGCATGCCGGCCGTGTCCGCCCCGCCACCCGCGGTCCGCCGGGCGTCGCGCTCGAGCTCGGCGACACGGGCTTCCAGCAGCCGCAGCCGGGGGCCGGTGCCGGCGAGCTCGAGCAGCACCCGGCCGGGCGCCCGGGCCCGCGCCCACCAGGGAACGGTCACGCCCGCGATGCCCGGTGGCGGTTCGATGTCCTCGAAGTAGGCCGCGGTGACATCGGACGCTTCGACGCCGGGGATGCTGTCGGCGAGCGCGCAGTACGACGACAGGTTGTGGTAGGGCCGACAGCCGAAGTACCCGACGAACACGTAGCAGCTTCCCTCCGCCCAGGCGCACCGTCCCCACACCCGGCGGCTGAAGACCCGGGTTGCCCGCTCCATCGGCTCGCCCACGAGGGACCATGACATCGGGGAGAGCCGCTGTGGCGCGACCTCGCCGAAGTTGCCCGCCGAGTAGAACCGGAAGAACGGGTGGACGTCGGTGTCGACGCCGCTCACCGCATCGCCCCGGCCATGACGCGGCCCCGGTCGCGAAGGTGCCGCCCGGTCGTCGTGACGTAGTCGCCGCCGCTGACGGGCCGGTCGCCGGGCAGGTCGGACAGGATGTCTGGAGCCAGCTCGAACCACGGCCGGCTGTAGTCGAGCAGTTCAGGGATCACTCCGACGCGGCGGCTGGCCAGGCGGAGCACGGGCCGCAGCGCGGGCACGTCCACCAGGCGGGGAATCCGCCCCCAGGCCGCGCACAGGTCGGTGTAGACCTGCGCGAGCGTCGGGAGATCCGGGTCGTACCAGCTCCAGGTCTGGCCGGTCGAGGGGGCGTTGAGCGCATTCATGATCACCTGTGCGGCTGATCCGACCTCGCTGACGTAGCAGGGGTAGTGGCCGCGCCGGTCCAGGTGCACCGGGCCGCCGGTCAGCAGGTACGGCAGCGCCGCCAGCAGGCCGTGGGAGGTGTCGAGGGCAAGCCCCGCCGGAGGTGTCCCCAGCACCGGCCCGAGCCGCACGATGTTGACTGGGAGATCGCCCGCGTCGCGGGCCCGCCGTTCAGCGCAGTACTTCCCGTACTCGTACCAGTTCCGGAACCGCTGGCCGACGAACAGCTCGCGGTTACCGACCAGGCCCTCGGCGCGGCCGAGCACCAACAGGGACGAGACGTGGACGACCCGGGTGAGCGCCCGCAGCTGTCGCAGGCTCGCCAGCACGGTGCGCATGCCCGTGTCGTGGACGGCGAGTGCCTCGCTCGGCGGACAGTCCCAGCGCACCGAGCCGAAGGCGAGCACCACATGGGTGACCTCCTCGCGGACCTCCTCCAGGGCCGCGCCGGACAGCCCGAAGCCCGGCCGGGTGGCGTCACCCACCAGCCCGGTCCCGGCCGCCCCCGGGCCGGCCGGGTGGTACCCCGACCTTGACAACGACAGCGTCTGGGCTCCGGCCCGGTCAGCGGCCACCGCCACAGCGCGGCCGAGATAGCCGCTGCCACCGACTACCAGAAGCTTCACTCGAACCTCGCCATTGCGGGATCGCCGGGCAGCTCAGCTGCCACGGGGCTGGCCGGCAGGCCGAACAGGATCCGGGCGAGCAAAGCCGGTTCGACCTGGGGAACATCTGTGGCGGGCAGCAGGGAACGCAGCCGCGTTGTTTCGTAGACACGGTCGAGCGCCACGTACCGCAGCCCGGTGAGCGAGTTCGTCCACGCCTCGTCAGGCCGATAGAAGCGGCCGGGATTCTGCGACAGCCAGAGAATCCTCTCGGCCGATGTCGGTACCAGCCGCAGCATGTGCCGGAACCGGTGCGGCCCCTGCGACCGGGCGAGTTCCAGCAACGCCCGCAGCGTCGGCGCGCTCTGTCCGCCCGCGACGTGCACGACGGCCGGGCCGTCGTCGTACGCGCCGGTACCGCCGGCCACGATACGCCGGGCGGCGGCGAGCAGCGCGCGGGCCGCCACATCGCGGGGAAGGGCGTCCACCCGCGCGTCGCGCATGGCGGGAAGCATCCGCAGCGGCAGCTCCTCCCAGCGCGCGGCGAGCAGGTAGAGCGAGTTGCGGCGTCGGGTGGTACCGGTGACGGAGTCGCCGACAAGCGCGGCGAACCGCGCGATCAGTACCGGTGGGTCGCCTGGCCGCCACTGCTCCACGAGCGCCTGCTCGCCGAGCCACTTGCTCTCCTCGTAGACGGTCCGGTGCCGGCATGGCCCCAGTGGTGTTTCGGGCACGACACCGAGCCGGCCGCCCGCGACGTAGACGGTGGACGCGTAGATGTAGGCCACCCGCCGGCCGTGCGCCTCCTGGAGCCGGCGAGCGAGGTTCAGCCCCTCGACGGCGCCGACCGTGTTCGCGGTGAAAAGCGCCTGCTGGGCAGCTGCCCAGTTCGTCTCGGCGGCAAGATTCACCACCACGCCGACGTCGGACAGATCGGCGAGAGCGCCGGCATCGAGGCCCCAGCCGGGCTGGCGGACATCGCCCGGTACCATCCGCCCGCCGCTGTCGGGGCTACCGCCGACAGGAGCACCGCCGACAGGAGCACCGCCGGCCGGGCCGCGACCGGCCGGGTGCGCGCGGGCAACGACGCGCGTGAGCCGGACCAGGCCAGTGGCATCAGCGGCATCAGCGAGGACGCTGGCCAGGCCATGGCCGAGCTGGCCGGACATGCCCGCCACGAGCAGCCGGATCACCGGAGGCTCACCGCCGCGCGATAGGTCTCGCCGTCACCGCCGAGGCCGCCCGCGACGAGCTCCCACATCATCTCGTCCGTGCCGCCGCCGATGCGGGCAAGGCGCGAGTCCCGCCACATCCGGCTGAGCGGCGTCTCGTCCTCGAGATAGCCGGCGCCGCCGAAGACATGCATGCACTCGCTCGTGCACTCCTCCGCGAACCGGGCCGCGGTGACCTTGAGCGCGGCGACCTCGCGGACACCGGGACCGCCCGGCGCGAACAGCCCCGCGGCCATCGCGAGCACCGCGTGCCGCAGGACCGTGAGCCGGGATGCCAGCTCCGCGATCCGGATGCGCAGCGCCTGGCACTCGAACAGCGGGCGGCCGAACTGCCGGCGGTTGTGCAGATGGGAGACGGCAAGGTCGATCGCGTACTCGCAGCAGCCGACGACCTGCCCGGCCACGGACAGCCGCTCATAGGTCAGCCCGTAGGTCACCGCCAGCAGCCCCAGCCCAGGCCGGGCGACAACGGCGTCCTCACCAACCGTGCAGGCGACATCCATCCAGGTGGTGTCGAGCGACTGTGTGCCGGTCTTCACCAGCCGTTTGCGTACGGTCAGCGCGGCCGCCGGCACGGCGACAACACCCAGTCCCCCGGCCCCGTCACCGTCCATGCGGCAGAGCAGCAGGGCGAAGTCGGCCACCCGGCCGAGAGAGAGGAACTTCTTCTCCCCGCGCACCTGCCAGCCGTCCGGGATCCTCGTCGCGGTGGTGCTGACGCTCATGAGGTCCGAGCCGCCGCCGGCCTCGCTCGCGCCCAGACAGCCGACGAGCCTGCCGTCCCGGACCCCGTCGAGATACCCGCGCAGCAGCTCGGTGCGCCCGTAGCGGTGCAGGATGCTCGCGACGGTCTCCACCTGAAGGCTGATGCCGACGCTGAGCCCGGCGAAACCGAGCCGGCCGCTCTCGATGGCGAGCAGCGCGCCCCAGCCCGTGTCGCCGTCGCAGCCGGCCGGCCAGCGCCGCGCGATGACGCCCGCCGCCGCCAGGCCCGCGAGGACCTGCCGGGGAAAGCGCCCCGCTCGTTCGGCCTCGTGCGCCCACGGACGCACGACGTCGGTCAGGACCGCCCGGATCCCGTCCGCCGCGTCGGTCAGGTGTTCGCCGAACAGGCCCTGGCCGAACAGTGGCTGCCCGGTCCGCGTCGGGGTGGCCGCGTGTTGCTCGATGACGTCGGCGGTGTCCGAGCTCATGATCTCACGGCCTTCGAGGAGTCAGCCGGTGCCGCCGGGAGCGGTGCCGGCGGGCCGGTGCCGGCGGGGCTGTCGGTGACCGCGCCGG
>NZ_CAKJTR010000018.1:37004-46652 GCF_917627355.1 Protofrankia sp. Cj3
CCATGGCAAGATCCCGGCGGATGCCGCCGCGGATGACCCGTAGCGCGTAGACAAAGCCGCCGAAATAGAGCGTCGCCTGCATCACGACGCCCGCGGACAGCGCGACCGGTACCGAGAACACGGCGGCGAGCGCGGTGTGACGGACGTATTCGCCGAACTTGAACAGGCGCATGTCCGCCATCCGCCGCAGCCGCCCCCGGCCGGGCTCGCCGAACGCGGCCAGCGTGCGGCGGTAGCAGAGCGACATGATCAGCGCCGCTGGCGCCGCGACGGCAAGGCCCCACCAGCCGCCCGGGACGACCGCGGCGAGTATCACGATCGGGACGAAGGCCAGCGTGGCCACCCGTGCGGCGAGCTGGAAGGCCCGCGTGGCGCCGATGCGGACCGGCACGGTCATGTTCCCCACGACAGGATCAAGGTCGACGTCGCGCAAAGCGGCGAGGATATTGTTGGAGACGCAGGCGATCAGCAGGTAGGCAAGCACCCCGACCAGCCACCACGGGTGCTGGCCGCCAGCGAGGTACCAGCCCACCACCGCCGGGATCGTCTGCGGCACGCTCACGACGAAGCTCGCGACGACGCCCTCGTCCTTCACCGTCGAGTACGCCATGGAGAAGACGACCGCGGCAATCGTGAGCGCGAGCGCGAGCCCCGTACGAGCGACACCGCCGCACGCGATGAACAGCGCGCCGAGCGCGACGGCGAAGTAGCCGGCGGCCGCGGCCCACGCCTCGCGCACGGTGAGCAGCCCCGACGGGAGCGGCAGGTAGGGCGCGGTGATCTGGTCGCCGTCCGCGTCGAGGATGTCGTTGACGATGAACAGCGCGCCGCCGGCCGCGGCGACATAGCCGGCAAGCCAGACCAGCGGCCACGGGTCCGGGGACGGGTCCGCGACGGCCCAGCCCATGAAGACCGGCCAGATGTTCATGTTGGACAGATGGATCCGGGTCATCCACCAGGCTGCCTCGGTCTTGAGGGCCGCCAGGCGCAGGGCCCTCATCGGTCCGCGCCCGCGGGTACGGGCGCGGGTACGGGCGCCAGCTCCTCGCCTGGTCCGATCCGCACCGGCTCAGACCCGAGCGCGCCGTCGCGGTAGAGCCGCCAGGCTTCCCGCCGCCGCGGCTTCCCGCTGCTGGTGAACAGGCGCCCGACGGCCTTGGTGGTGACGACCTCGACCGCCACCTCATCGCCGGCAAGCAGCACCACCACGTCGCGGACGAGCGGTGCGAACGTCTCCGCCGGGGACGCGGTGACAACCACGACGACAGGTGTCGTGGCCAGCAGGCCGCCGACCGCCAGGAGCAGCACACCCGGTGCGCGTCGCCGGATCTCCAGTTCGACGTCCTCCATGAAGATGGTGCGGCCACGCAGTTTGAAACTGTCACCGAGGCGTCCCAGGACGTAGAGCTGGCCGTCGTGCAGGAAGCCGGCGTCTCCGGTACGGAACCATCCGTCGGCGCCGAACCGTTCGGCGTCCTGCGGCGATGCGACGCTGTAACCGTCGGCGATGGACGGGCCGCGCACCGACAGCTCGCCGAGATAACCCGCGGGCAGGGGCTCGCCGTCAGCGCCGACAGCCCGTATCTCCAGCCCTGGCAGCGGCGGCCCACAGCTGACCAGACGCGACGCGGCGCTGTCGGCGGCGCGCCCCCCGCCCTCGCCCTCGAGCGCGGAGCCGAGCACGGTGACTGGGGCGTCCATGCGGGCGGTGTCCTGGTCGATACGCACGATCGTCGGAGCGACGCCGAGCGGCACCCCGCAGATCGCGAGCGTCGCCTCCGCCATCCCGTATGCCGGCTGGAAGGCCCGTCGGTCGAACCCGGCCGGCGCGAGCCGGTCCGCGAACGCCGCGAGCGTGGCCGGGTTGACCCGCTCGGCCCCGCTCACCACGGAGCGCACGCTGGACAGGTCCAGCCCCTCGACGCGCGCGGCCGGGACCATCCGGACGATGTACTCGAAGCCGAAGTTGGGCATGAACATGTGGCTGTACCGATGCTCGTCGTACTGCTGGAGCCACCGCAGCGGGTTCCGGAGGAACTGGGTGGGCGGCATGTACGCGTGCTCGGCCTGCCTGGTGACCGCGGCCAACGAACCGCCGACAAGACCCATGTCATGGTAGAGCGGCAGCCAGCACACCCCGCCGTGGGAGCGGACGTCCACCCACGTGTGGATCGCACGGATGTTCGCCGCGAGATTCGCCCGGGTGATACGCACCCCGCGCGGGACGCCGCGGGAACCGGACGAGAACTGCAGGACCGCGAGATGCCCTGGCCGCCGGGGGGGTTGCAGCCCGGTCTCGGCCATCCACGGCGTCACGACGCGGACCGCGAGGCCCGTCTCGCGCAGCGCGTCGGCGAGTCCCCCCGCGCCGTCCGGCCCGGCGAGCGCGAACCGCGGCCGGAGCTGCGCGGCGATCCCCCGCAGCTGCTCAAGCCACCCGGCCCGCTGGTTGACGGCCTCGGGCAACGGGACGTTGGACGGGACCGCCCCGATCCACAGGAGGGCGAAGAAGCAGGCGAGAAACTCCGGGCCGGTGGGCAGGATCAGGGGAACGATGTCGCCCGGCTCCACACCCTCCTCCAGCAACGCGACGGCCGTGCCCAGCACGGCGGCGGCGAACTGGCCGTAGTCGATACGGGTCCAGGTGCCGTCGATGAGAAACCGCAGCCCCCGGTCGGCACGCGGCTCGGTGATCCAGCCGAGCAGCAGCTCCTCGGGCGTGCCGGTCGTCGGCGCGTTCACGGGCGCACCACGGAGTAGTAGAAGTCCTGGAGTTTCAGCCACTGGGCGCACCCGCGCCGGACGAACTGAGGCGCCTCGGCGTCGAACTCGGGCACCTCGTGCGCGTATTTCTCGATCAGCAGCCGCGCGCCCAGCGCGTGGCCGCCGTCCAGCTGGCTGTGCACCGTGAACCACTCGACGTCCACATCGCTGATGTGCCACGACGAGGTGAGGAACACACGCATCTTCTCGACCGCGGCCGGGGTCTGCCGCTCGTTCACGTAGAAAGCGAGCAGCCCCCAGACGAAGTGGTTCTCCCGGCAGGTCCGCAGCAGGTAGTCCAGAAAATCTGCCACCGGCGTCGCCGGCTCCTTCTCGAACATTTCCGGACCGGCGCCGAGTACTTCCGCGAAGCGCCGCATCAGATTGTAGTGCGCGTCGGTCCCGTCAGCGAGATCGGTCTCTTCGGCGATGAGCTGCATCATCTCGTAGCGACGGACGTCCGCATAGCGCGTATTGGCATGGATGGCACTGAACCCGCGGTTCTGTCCGTATGTCTGATGGTATTTCTGTACCGCCCAGTCGCGCATCCGGTCACGCGATACCTTGCCGGCGGTCAGCGCGGAGATGAAAGAGTGCCGCGAGTAGCTCTCCCGGTCGATGATCTCATCGAGCAGATCGAGTGTGGTTTGGGTGGATCGAGTGGCTCGGGTGGACACATGGTCTCCTATGACAGGGCGACCGGTAGCTCGGCGTAGCCGCGCATCGCGAAAAGTGGGCTCCTGACCACCTGGGCGCCCAGTGACATTCTTGGAAAACGCTCGACCAGCGCTCGGAAAACCGTCTCACACTCCATGCGCGCAAGCGCGGAACCAACGCAGAAATGGATGCCGGCACCGAAGGAAAGCGGTTGGTTGCGTGGCCGGAAAATGTCGAAACGGCCCGGCTCGGCGAAACGCTCCGGGTCCCGGTTGGCGGCCCCGATCAGGCCCATCAGCAGATTCCCCTCGGCGATCCGGGTACCGCCCAGGACCAGCGATCCCATCGTCCGCCGGCCGATGTACTGCACCGGCGAGTCCCAGCGGAGCGCCTCGGTGGTGACGTTGCCGGCGAGGCCGGGGTCGGCGCGCAGGGCAGCCCATTGATCAGGGAACCGCAACAGCGCGTATACACCGTTGCCGATGAGGTTGCTCGTCGTCTCATGGCCCGCGCCGAACAGGAAGAGGCTGTTGTTCACCAGCTCCAGCGGACTGATCGTTTCCGCGGTCTCCGCGGCGGTGATGAATGCCGACAGCAGATCTCCGCCCCGCTCGGTCCGCCTGCGTTCGACGAGCCGGCCGAAATAGTCGAGGAAGAATGCGCTCGCGTCCTCGGCGGCGGCCTGCTGCTCGTCGGTGATGATCGGGTCCAATAGCCTGATCAACGCTGATGAGTTCTTCTTGCACTCCTCGTGGTCAGCCGCTGGAATACCCAGGAGCTCACAGATGACCGCGACGGGCAGGTGGTGGGCCAGGCCGTCCATCAGGTCACCGCCGCCGGCCGCGGCGAAACCGTCGAGCAGTTCGTCCACTTTCGTCACTATATAACCACGCAGGCCTTCCACCCGGCGTTGGGTAAACGCTTTCGCAAACAGCAGCCGCAGCCTGGTGTGCTCGGGCGGATCCATCCCGAAAATCCAGCCACGGCTTGCGCGGTCAATTGCGGAGTCGGGCTCGAAGTGCCCGAAGAAGCGGGTAGCCTCACCCCGGCCCACCCGTGGTTCACGCAAGATCATGTCAAGATCTGCATAACGGGTGACCAACCACTGTCCAAGCGCCGCGTGAAAATACGGGGATTGAGTTTCCCGTAACCGGTCATAGTGGCTGTAGGGGTTCTCCAGGAATCCCTCGGCGAGCGGATTGAACAGCGCGAGGGAGGCCTCCTTGGGGTCATCCTGGTTCATGGGGAGAGTTGTCATCAGGCCTCCTGGAGGTCAGGTCGGCCGGCCGTAGCGCCCACACTTCGGCCGGCACGCGCAGCGCGTTCGCGGTCTGCGCGACAAGGCGGTAGAAACCCGCGATCGTCAGCAGCTCAAGGATCTCGTCGGTCGTCCACAGCGCGGTGAGCCGGTCCCAGAGGCTCGGGGGGACGCTGGCGTGGTCGTGCAGCTCGTCGGCAAGCTCGATGACGGCACGGGTCGCTTCGTCCGTGTCGGTGAGGTCCGGCGCGGCCACGAGGGTGCCGGCGATCCGGACTGGTGACAGACCGATCCGGCCCTGCGCCACCGCCGCGTGAATGCCCCACTCCGACCAGCAGCCCGCCCGCGCGCAGACGCGCAGAACGAGCGTCTCCCGCACCGCGGGGTCATGCTCGATCAGCCGCAGCATCTCGTCCATGACGGGTGCGAGCGCACCCGCGACCGTGGGATGGGCCGCATACGCGCGAACGAGCGCGAGCGGCGGGCGCGGACCGTCCGGCGGCTGCCCGATGCGGGTGAGCAGGGCCTCGGCCTCAGCCGTGTAGGGCGGGCCGATGAGCGGGATCCGCGGTGTATCCGCCAGTAGCGATCCATCGGGCCGGGCCGCCGCGAGAGCCGGCGGCGCGCCGTCGATGCCGGGCGCGGGGCCCGGCCGCCCGCTCCGGGTGCTCACGAAGCGGCTCTCCCGGCCGCGCCGCGCCGGACCGGCAGGCTGTTCAGACCGCGGAGGAACATGTTGACGCCCCAGTCCGGCTCGGTTGTGGCCAGTTCGAGATCGGGCAGCCGCCGGGCCAGCTCACGGAAGGCGACATCGCCCTCCAGGCGCGCCAGCGACGCGCCGAGACAGAAGTGGATCCCCGACCCGAACGCCAGGTGCGAACGGCCGTCGGTCCGGTCCGGGTCGAAGGCCGCCGGCTCGGCGACCACCGCCGGGTCCGCGTTCGCCGCCTGCGACAGCACCACGACAAGCTGCCCGCCGCGCACGTCGGTGCCGTGCAGGTGGATGTCCTCGCGCGCAAACCGCGATGTGGTCCGCAACGGGCCCTCGTAACGCAGCACCTCCTCAACGATCCCGGGAGCGGCGGCGGGGCACGCGACGAGCCGCTCGTAGCGTTCACGCCGCCGTAGCAGCGTGAGCAGGCCGTTACCAAGCAGGTTCATCGTTGTCTCGTGGCCCGCCCACACCAGCAGGGTCAGGTTGGCGGTCAGCTCTTCCCGGGTGATCGCATGCTCCTCCTCGCATGCGCGGATCAAGCTGGTGAGCAGGTCGTCGCCGGACCGGTCGCTGCGCGCGACACGGTCGGCGAAGTACTCCTGGAACCTCTTCACCGCGTCCTCACTACGGCGCAGCGACTCGCTGTCGACCGTCACGTCGAAGATCCGGGCGAGGTCCGCCGACCACGACCTGAATACCTCCCGGTCCTGCGGCGGGATGCCGAGAACCGCACAGATGACAATCGCGGGCAGCGGGAAGGCAAACCGGCTCATGAAATCAAACTCGGGTTCGCCGGCGGCGATGATCTCGTCGAGAAGCTCCCTGACAACATGTTCGACCCGCGGGCGCATCATCTCCACCCGGCGCGGCAGGAAGGTACGTCCAAAGGCGCCGCGGACCCTCATGTGGTCCGCCCCGTCAAGCTGCGACATCCACAGCCGGATGACGGCGAAAGCGCTGTTCTCACCACCCCGGTCGGCGGCGATCTGATCCCAGTAGCCAGCTTTACCGAATCTCGGGTCGCGCAGCACGTCGCTTGCTGCCGTGTGCGACGTGACAATCCAGCAGCCGGGTGCCGGCAGCTCTGACCAGATCAGTGGCGACGCGGAGCGCAGCATGTCGTAGGCGGGTCGCGGGTTGTCCAGATAGGCGGGCAGGAAGATCTCGAATGGCGATATCAGGCGGTCCGGCCCAGCCGTGGGGAGAGCCGCGCCAACCAGACTGTCGTTTTCGGCTGGCGCCTTGTCGGCACACACGTTCGGTTCACCTCTCGAAAAACTGGCCGCGCCAGAGAATGCAGTCAGGCATGCCTGAACCGCTCCCAGCGCATACATCTGAATCCGATCCCGAAGATGACGGTTATGAAAACCGCGAGAACCCCCGTGTCAAGCAGCAGTTTTTCCATCGATGCGCTGCGGGTCATGGTGTCCTGCAACATCTGCATCGCCCAGTACTGCGGGAAAACCGGGGCGATCGTCTGCGCCCATCCCGGCAGCGCGACGGACGGAACCATTGCGCCGCCGACCGCGCCGCCGAGCAGCACCAGAAGATTATTGAACTGCGGGACCTGAAGATCATTCGATGCGATCGCCGCGACGGCCGCACCGACCGCTCCGAGGCACAGCCCGATAAGAACGTTCGCGACGATGAACATACCAGGATTGTTGATGGGAACGCCGAGAATCAGCGACCCCAGGCCGATCAGCAGCAGGCCCTGCGCCATGGCCAGGAGCGCGATCGGCAGCAGCTTGCCCACCAGCAGCGAGAACTTTCCGATCGGGAGCGAGAGGAGCCGGTTCCAGGTGCCCCAGTTCCGCTCCCGGTGCAACGCCTGGGCGGCATGCGCCGCGCCGAAGAAGGCATGGAACATGACGAAGCCGGGAAGAGTCTGCGCATACGGGCTGGAGTTCGACAGGTAGGACGCGCCGCTGGGCGTTATGACAGCCGGCGGCTGGCTGTCGAGCGCCGCGAGGAACGGGGACAGCACGATCGGCGTGGCCGGGTCCGCGATCACCGTCCGGTGGCCCGCGTCGTCGGTGACGAGCGCGACGGCGATATCGCCGTTCGCCACCTCCTGTCGGGCCTCGTTCTCACTGACCAGACGTTGTGGCGCACCCAGCCGATGGGCCAGGGCGGGGTCCACCGGCCCGGCGCTCACGTACGCGGGTGGCTGGCCTGTGCCGAACGCGCCGCCCACCGCGCCGGTGAGGAAGGCGATCAGGACAACCGGAACGGCGAACATCATGATGAGCAGCAACGGATCACGCCGGTTGATGAGCAGTTCCTTGCGGAACACCGCGTCGAATGCCGTCAGCTTCCTGATGGCGCCGCTGGACCGTTCAGCGGCCATCGCGCTCAATCCCGAACCTCCCGCCCGGTGATGCTGAGAAAGACACTTTCAAGATTTGGTTCCAGGCTTTCGACGTCCACGACACGCGATGCGGTGAAGGCCGCGGCGGAAAGAATCCGCCCCACCGCGTACGCACGGTCCGCGCTGGTGGTGACCCGCACCCGTTCGACGCCGGCCGTGCGCGGTGCCGCTGTCACGGTTGTGTCGGGCTCCAGCCGCAGGACCGCGCACAACGGCGCGGCATCACCGTCAACCGTCACGAAAATAGTGCGCCGCGCGTAGGAGCGCAGGAGGTCTGGAACGTTCTCGTGGGCAAGAACCGCGCCCTTGTGCAGAACGTATAAATCATCCGCGTACGACTCGATCTCCGCCAGGAGATGCGTGCTGTAGAGGACGGCCTTCCCCCGCTCCACCTGGGCGCGCACCAGGTCGAGAAGCAACGCGCGGGCCTGTGGGTCGACACCGGCGGTCGGCTCGTCCAGGAGCAGCACCGCGGGGTCCCCGATAAGCGCCGCGGCAAATCCGAGACGTCGCCGCATACCGCCCGAGAAAGTGCTCGCCCGCTCATCCGCCCGGTCGTGCAGATGCACACCTGCCAAGGCCTCGTCCACAGCCGGACCGATTCCGCGGCGCGGCAGCCCCTGCGCTCGGGCCACGAAACGCAGGTTCTCCCGGGCGGTGAGCATGGGGTATACGTTGTCCTGCTGCGGAAGATAACCCACCGACAGTCCCGGCGCTTTCACGACGTCCCCCGACGTGCTCTCGAGAACTCCCGCCGCGATCGCCATGAGCGTGCTCTTTCCCGCGCCGTTGGGACCGAGGAGACCGGTCATACGCCCGCTGGCGACCACTACGTCGACGCCAGCCAAGGCCGATATCTCACCGTACCTCTTTGTAACGTTACGTAATATGAACGAAGCCGGCTGGGTAATGCTCTCGCCAGCGCGCCGGACACCGACGATATCAGAGATCATCGTTTCGAAACCTCCACGCGATACGAGGCGGCGGCTCAACCGCGGCGTTGGTTGATTGGAGCACGAAGCACAACAGACCGGCAACTATTCGCGTAAACATGCATGTCAGCGATGGGTCGGCCCTTCTGAACGGGAGTCGAGCCGTCTCGCGGGCGGAGATTCCGCCGCAAAAAAGATCATTTAACCTGGACACAGCATATTGCCGGCGGTGGCTCGATACATGGCCGTATGCATGGTTTGACAATCCCGCTGACCCGCCCTGACGGGCCTGGCTGGCAGCCGGGGCAGGCACGATGACGGACACCTCGCGTCGTTGTTGTCGGTCGACGCCCAACACAGGGCGCATCCCTCCGCCGCCTCGCGATGCACGCACCCCAGCCCCGCTCCTTGACCCACCCCTATTGCCGGGCACTCTTACCCGGGGCTGGCTTCCTTCTTTGACGCCGGCTCGGTTTGGTGGTTCTTCGGCGGTGAACGTCGTGCCGGCGCCGAATTACTCCACCGCGGCCACTGCTCTCGCCGCGGAGCGCAGCCCACCGCCGGCTCGGCTCAAAGATCGAGACGGCACGCCACCCGGTGGCCGGCGCAAGCCGCCGGTAAGCGACGATCCTGGCGTGACCGCGGCTCGGGCTCTCGCGCTGTTCGCCGCCGCCGGCCTCGCCGAGATCGGCGGCGGCTATCTGGTGTGGCGATGCCTCCGGGAGGGCGCGTCCATCATCACCGGTGTCGTCGGCGCCCTTGTCCTTGTCGTCTACGGTGTCATCCCGACCGTGCAGCACAGCGCGAACTTCGGCCGGATCTATGCCGCCTACGGTGGAGTGTTCGTGGTCGCGTCGCTGCTGTGGGGGTGGGGCGTCGACGGCCTGCGCCCGGACCGCTACGACTGGATCGGCGCGGCCGTCGTCCTCGCGGGCGTCGCAGTGATCTATTT
>NZ_CAKJTR010000019.1:0-24045 GCF_917627355.1 Protofrankia sp. Cj3
GACCGGTGCAGCCGGGTGAAGATGGACCTGTTGTCGATCAGGCCGTGCACCAGCAGGATCGGCGTGCCCGCGGCTTCTATGTCGCCGATGAGCAGGCCGCGCCTCAGCGGTGACAGCCCCTCGAGGGTGTAGCGCTGGACGGGCTCACGCAGTTTCTCCGAGACGACCCCGACCGGATAAAAGGCGACATGGGTCGCCACCCAGGTGGCTTCCAGGACCATCCCGCGGACCGTCGCGGGCACGTCGAGCAGCCCGCGTGTCACTTTTGCGCCGTGGCGAGCAGTGGTCGCACCGAAGGATCTGGCGATTTTGCCCACCACCGTGTCGCTCCGGCCTAGTTGACGTTTGTCGATTACCCCTTCTCCCGTCCGTGCGTGGATAGCCGTCGGAAGAACCGGCCAACCGGAGCAGTGCGATGATCGAGGGCCGTTGGATCGCGAACCGAGCTGTCGGCTACTCTCGTGGTGACTCTTCGTGTTGCTAGAGGTTCCGCGGATCATCGTCACGCCCACTGTGACCGAGAGTACAAACGGACCTGATAGCTGTCGACTGTTTCTCCGCTGGTCAGCCCGGCCGGCCCGGTCAGCCCGGTCAGCAACGGCGTGCTTCTCCGGACGTGCGCCGCTAGCCTGCTCGGGGTCTCCGGTCGCGGGAGAGGACGATGATCGCGTGGCTGCTGGCCTACTGGATTCCGCGAGCCCGCGACCGCGGCTGAGGAGCTGTGACCGTGCGGCCGGGGGCTGGGCGGCCCACCGAGAGATGCTGTTTCCCAGCACCCTGTTACGGAAGTCGATGTCACGGATCGCAAGGAGGCGGCGTGAGCGGAAACGGTGAGCGGATCCGGGTTGTGGTTGCCAAGCCGGGTCTCGACGGTCATGATCGCGGTGCCAAGGTGATCGCGCGTGCGTTGCGGGACGCGGGCATGGAGGTCGTCTACACCGGCTTGCATCAGACACCCGAGCAGATCGTCGAGACCGCCATCCAGGAGGATGCCGACTGCATCGGTCTCTCGGTGCTCTCAGGCGCGCACATGACCCTGTTCGCGCGCCTGATGGAGCTGCTGCGGGAGCGTGGCGCCGACGACATCGTGGTGACCGGCGGCGGTATTATCCCAGCTGCCGATATCCCCGAGCTGAAGGCGCTCGGGGTGGCCGAGATATTCACTCCGGGTGCGACGACCAGCGAGATCGTCGACTGGATCCGTTCGCGGGTAGCTACGGTGCACGCGCTCTGACTGGTTTGATCATTTTGGATCACGTGCGGATTGGCTCTTGACCGAGTTGTCGGTTTGTTTTAGATCTTCCCTGTACGTACCAGGCGGGCCTGGTCGGTCAGGCGGGCGCCGGTTCTGGCTGAGCTAGCGGGGCAGGGCGGCCTCCCGCTCGGGCCTGTGATTTTTGACCTGACCCGATCAGGCGCTCCCGGTGGCCCGTTCACCCTGGTAGTGGGGATGCAGCTGGACATCGCCGGAGCCGCGCGCGGTGCTGGCTCGGGCGGCGGTCCCGCGGTTGTCGGGATCACGCCAGCCTCGTTGACCCTCTTGCCGGGCGCTCTTAGGATCTTCGTGATGAGGGTCGCCTGCTCGGTGTGATCGCGGTGTCGGCTGCCACAAAGTAGGGCGCCCGGTGGCGGGTACGGGTGATGATGGTGCTGTCCCGGACATGCGTGACCGTCTGTCGCGACAGCCAGCGCGGCTACCGCGACGGGCAACTCAGTAGGCTCGGGATGCTTCTCATCTTCGTGAACTTTCAAACGTTCGATCCTGACCACCGATCTCGTATCCGACTGGACGGACTGTGGATCTTTTCGAATATCAGGCGAAGAAGCTGTTCGCCGATCACGGCGTTCCCGTGCCTTCCGGCAAGGTCGCCACGACCCCCGGCGAGGCGCACGCCATCGCCACCGATCTCGGCGGCCGCGTTGTCGTCAAAGCGCAGGTCAAGACCGGCGGCCGGGGCAAGGCCGGCGGAGTAAAGGTCGCCGACGGTCCGGCTGACGCCACCGCCAAAGCCACCGCCATCCTGGGGATGGATATCAAGGGCCATACCGTCCACTCGGTACTGGTGGAACAGGCGAGTGACATCGCCGAGGAGTACTACGCCTCCTTCTTGCTCGATCGGGCAAACCGGACATTCCTTGCCATGTGCTCCCGCGAAGGTGGGATGGAGATCGAGGAGGTCGCGGCGACCAAGCCCGAAGCCCTCGCCCGCATCCCGATAGATCCGCTGACCGGGGTTGACGCGACCGTTGCCCGCCAGATCGCGGTTGCCGCGAAGCTGCCCGCGGCCGCTCTCGACGGCGCCACCGAACTCCTGGTGAAGCTATGGGATGTCTTCGTCAAGTCCGACGCCACGTTGGTGGAGGTCAATCCGCTGATCCTGACCGCCGATGGCCGTGTGGTGGCCCTGGACGGCAAGGTCAGCCTGGATGAGAACGCCTCCTTCCGTCACCCGGACCACGCGGGCTTCGTCGATGTCGCGGCGGTGGACCCCCTTGAGCGGCGGGCCAAGGAGAAGGACCTCAACTACGTCAAGCTGTCCGGACAGGTCGGGATCATCGGTAACGGTGCCGGCCTGGTCATGTCCACGCTGGACGTCGTCACCTACGCTGGTGAGGAGTTCGGCGGCCAGCGGCCGGCGAACTTCCTCGACATCGGCGGTGGCGCATCCGCGCAGGTGATGGCGGACGGCCTGTCGATCATTCTTTCCGACCCCGCGGTCAAGAGTGTTTTTGTGAACATCTTTGGTGGTATCACCGCCTGCGACGCGGTCGCGAACGGTATCGTGCAGGCCCTCAAGATCGTCGGCGACGTCGCCACGCCGCTGGTCGTGAGGCTGGACGGCAACAACGCGGACGAGGGCCGGCGCATCCTCACCGAGGCGAACCTCGATGCGGTCAGGTCGGTGGACACCATGGACGGTGCGGCGAAGCTCGCCGCCCAGCTCGCCGCGGCCGCGGCCTGAGCGGACGGGAAGAGGCTTCCGACAATGGCAATCTGGCTGGACGAGACGTCCAAGATCCTGGTTCAGGGCATCACCGGTTCCGAGGGACGCAAGCACACCGCCCGGATGCTGCGCGCGGGGTCATCGATCGTCGGCGGTACCAACCCCAAGAAGGCGGGCAGCGAGGTCGAGGGTGTCCCGGTCTTCGCGACCGTGGCCGAGACGATTGAGAAGACCGGCGCGAACGTCTCCGTGGTCTACGTCCCACCAGCGGGGACGAAGGCCGCCGTGATCGAGGCCATCGACGCGGGCATGCCGCTCGTCGTGGTCATCACCGAAGGCGTCCCGGTGCATGACACCACTGACTTCTGGGCGTACGCGCAGGCCAAGGGCAACACGACGCGGATCATTGGCCCGAACTGCCCGGGCATCATCAGCCCCGGCAGGTCGAATGCCGGCATCATTCCGGCGGACATCACCCCGCCCGGCCGTATCGGTCTGGTCAGCAAGAGCGGTACGTTGACCTACCAGATGATGTACGAGCTGCGGGACTTCGGCTTCTCCACCGCGGTCGGTATCGGGGGTGACCCCGTCATCGGCACGACTCACATCGACGCTCTCAACGCGTTCCAGGCCGATGACGGCACCGACGCGATTGTGATGATCGGTGAGATCGGCGGTGACGCCGAGGAGCGTGCCGCCGCGTACATCGAGGCGCACATCACCAAGCCGGTCATCGGCTACGTCGCGGGCTTCACCGCGCCGGAGGGCAAGACGATGGGCCATGCGGGGGCGATCGTCTCCGGATCGTCAGGCACGGCGCAGGCCAAGAAAGAAGCTCTTGAGAAGGCGGGTGTACGGGTGGGCAAGACTCCTTCGGAGACCGCCCGTCTCATGGCTGACGTCATGCGTTCGTTCTGAAATCTTGAAGCATCTCGTAACCGGGTGTGTCCTCGCTGTTTCGGTGGCGGTTCACACCCGGTTACGGTGCTCCACGTCGTGTCAGGTCCATCGGGGGAAATTCTCAGTATCGGACCTGAATCACGGATGGGATCATGACGTCTCGGGACACAGCGGCTACCGTGGCAGGGGTGGCTCCGTCAGGCCACCGTTGATCGTATGAAGTGAGGTCATTCCGTGCCACGTCTCGCCGGTCGTGACGTATCCAATAATGATCTCGGCGTTCTCGTCGCCGGTGCCGTCTTGCTCATCGTCTCGTTATTCAACTGGTTTTCGTTCGGCAGGCTCGCGGAGAACGCGTGGGGAGTGGGCTTTTTCGCCTATAGCGGCGTGGAGCTGGGGCTGCTCGCGACCGGGCTGGTGGCGCTGCGTGCCTTCGCCCGTGTCCAGCTGCCGGCAGTGGGTGCGGACTGGATTCTGGTCATTGCCGGGACGGCGGCGCTCGGCACAATTATGATCTTTCTTAAAGTGCTGTTGGGGTTTGGGAACAGCCACCGTGCCGCTGGGCTGTGGCTGGGGCTCATCGCGTCCGCCGCGATCACGGCCTTCGCGGTTCTCAGCGTGTTGGCGAGCGGGTACACGCTGCCCGGGCAGGGCGGCCGTGGCCGGGCGCGGTTCCCGCCCGCGCCAGGTACCCGATACGACTCCTCGGGCCGCCCCTTGCCGGGCGGGTATGGCGAACCAGGCACCTACGGGCAGCCTCCGCAGAGCGGCTACGGACAACCTGGTCCGCATGGCCACCCGCCTTACGGCCAGCCACCCTCCTACGGCCAGCCGCCTTACGGCCAGCAGCCACCCTACGGCCAGCCGCCCTACGGTCAGCGAGACCAGTAGACAGGCCGCTCGCGGTAGCCTTCCGGGCGGGGCGCCGGTGGTCGGTTCCGGTGGTCGAGTGGGGCTGGCCGCCCGTGCGGCGGCTGTTCAGGGCGTGCCGCTGTTCATGGGCGTGCAGCGTGCGCACGCACCTCACCGGCTTGAGGCGGGTGGGTTTTTGAGCACTTCGTCGAAGCGTTGTTGGCAGACCGCGGGGTCCTGGCTCGTGTCCCTCCGACAGTCCTGATACCGGCGCAGGTCATCGCCATGCCGCTCGTAGAAGGTCCAGGTGCCGCCGACAAGAAGCAGCGCGATGAGAGTGGAGAGCACGCCCAGCGCCAGTCCAGCTGTTGCGACACCGCCGCCCGCACCGCCCATCCGCCGCGCGCGGGAACGACCGAACATGCCAACGACCACAGCGGCGATTCCGGCCAGGCCGCCGATGCCGATCCAACAGGTCGCGACACCGAGCAGGCCCAGTGCCAGGGCCAGACCGCCAAAGTTGTTCCGGGATCCGCCCGGATGATCAACATGCGTATGCCGATACTCGGTAGGCCGCGAGTCGTCGCTGGGGGCGGCGCCCGGCCGTGGTTCCTTCGGCACTACCATGGCAGGCCCTCCCAGCTGCGGCAACGGGCATCATAACGGGTCACGGCGCCCGCGGGTATGCGTGCTCATCCGTCCCCCCACCGGTGCGGCACCCCGCCAGCGGGGGAGTTTTCGCGGCGCGAGCCGGCCAGGGCTCATAGCGTCAGGAAATGTCCGACCTGCTCGCTAATGTACGAACATCTGTTCGTCTATGGGGAGGTCGCCATGGCTGTCAGCGTCGCTGGGCTGCGGGCTGAGTCGGGGCGCCTGCGGGCACTCGGCTGGTCCTATCGGCGCATCGCCCTGGAGTGGCAGCATCGCTATCGCCTGAACGCGCGGGTCGCCTTCCGGCTCGCGCACGGCTGGACGCAGGAGGAGGCAGCCTGCCGATGGAACGCACGGTGGTCCGGGGAAGGTCTCCCGAAGACGGGAAAATCCTTCTCCTACTGGGAGGTCTGGCCCGGTCGAGGTGGGCGGGCGCCGTCGACCCAGACGCTCGTGCGGCTCGCCGAGCTGTATCTCTGCCGGCCCGGCGACCTTCTTGACGGGGAGGATTTCGGCCGTCTCGACACTGGTTGTGACGATGCTGTGGGCGAGCCGGCTCGCGAGCCCGGTTCCGCGGGCTACCGCGTTGAACGGGAGGATCCGTGTCCGGAGCCGGAGATACCGACGATGAGGGGGGCGACCGAAGCCGTCCTGTGACCGGGCGGCTGGTTGATGCGCGCGGGCCGGTAGACCTCAGTACAGTCGGAACGGTCATACGTCCACCGGCGAGCCACCGCCGACCTGTCGTACCGGAGAGTTCCGTGCCCGCACGACTGGTTGTTCTCGCCTCCGGGGTGGGTACCACCTTGCAGGCTGTACTGGACGCGTGCAGAGATCCAGATTTCGGCGCGGAAGTTGTTGCCGTGGGCGCGGACCGCTACGGCACCGGAGCACAGGATCGGGCGGCGGCGGCCGGCGTCCCGTCGTTCGTTGTCCGCCTGGAGGACGCGCTGGACAGAGCGGCTTTCAACGCGGCCACCGCGGCGAGGATCTCCCTATACGCTCCGGATCTGTTGGTGCTCGCTGGTTACATGAAAATTCTGGACAAACAGGTGATCGCCCGATTTCGGACGATCAACACGCATCCGTCTCTGTTGCCCGCGTTCCCGGGAGCGCACGCCGTCGCCGACGCGCTTGCGTACGGCGTCAAGGTCAGCGGAGTGACGGTCCACTGGGTGGATGAGGGCGTCGACACCGGGCAGATCCTTGCGCAGGCGGTCGTAGCGGTGGAGGAGTCCGACACTGAGGAAACTCTGCGTACCCGTATCCAGGCGGTGGAACGTGTCCTGTACGTGGCGACAATCGGCCGGATCATCCGGTCGGAGGAGGGGACATGACGTCCACACAGGATCAGCAGGCCTCCACCGCCGGTGACTCGACGGCTGGGGCACGGGCCTTCCCGCACACCGGCCCGGCACCATCAGCCGGCGGGGCGCTGGTCACCACCGGCCGGCGTCCCATCCACCGTGTTCTGGTCAGCGTCTACGACAAGGCCGGCCTGCCGGACCTCGCGGACGCGTTCATCGATGCCGGGGTGGAGGTCGTCTCCACCGGATCCACCGCACAGGTGCTCGCTCGCCATGGCCTGGCTGTGACGCCCGTAAGCACCCTCACCGGTTTCCCCGAGGTTCTCGGCGGACGGGTCAAGACACTGCATCCACGCGTGCATGCCGGCCTCCTCGCTGATCTGCGCGACGTCGAGCACGCCAAGACGCTCGCGGAACTCGACATTGAGCCGTTCGACCTCGTTGTGTCGAACCTCTATCCGTTCCGGGAAACGGTCGCGGGCGGCGCGTCCGAGGACGAGGCGATCGAACAGATCGATATCGGCGGGCCGGCGATGATTCGCGCCGCGGCGAAGAACCATCACTCCGTGGCCGTGGTCGTCTCCCCGGCGGACTATCCGGAGCTGATCGCCGCGATCCGGGCTGGTGGTTTCGAGCTCGCGGCGCGGCGCCGGCTTGCCGCCCGCGCCTTCGCGCACACCGCCGCGTACGACGTCGCGGTCGCGTCGTGGTTCGCCGGCGTTCTGGCGCCCGATGAGATCGCCCGGGAGTCGGGCTGGCCGGACACGGTAGCGGCGCTCTGGCGGCGGGCGGAGGTCCTGCGCTACGGCGAGAACCCCCACCAGCGGGCCGCGCTGTATGTGGCGGATGACGGCGGGCCCGGGCTCGCGGGTGCCCGGCAACTGCACGGCAAGCCGATGTCGTTCAACAACTACACCGACGCGGAGGCGGCCCGGCGCGCCGCGGGTGATTTCCACGAGCCATGCGTGGCCATCGTCAAGCACGCGAACCCATGCGGCCTGGCCATCGGCAGCGACGTTGCCGATGCTCATCGCAAGGCGCACGCATGTGATCCGGTGTCCGCTTTCGGCGGGGTTATCGCGACGAACCGGCCCGTCAGCGTCGCCCTGGCCGAACAGATCGCGGAGATATTCACCGAAGTCGTTGTGGCGCCTGGCTATGCCGAAGGCGCCGAGGAGATCCTTTCCCGCAAGCCCTCGATCCGGCTGCTGGAGTGCCCGCTGCCGATGGATCCGCACGGGGTCGAAATGCGGCAGATCTCCGGTGGGCTGTTGCTGCAGTCCCGTGACGTGCTGGACACGGCTGGCGACGGGTCGTCGGGGTGGACGCTGAAGGCTGGCGCGCCTGCCGATGAGGCAACACTAAATGATCTTGTTTTTGCCTGGAAGGCAGCCCGTTCCGTCAAGTCGAACGCGATTCTGATCGCCCTGGGCGGCGCAACGATCGGCGTGGGTATGGGGCAGGTGAACCGGGTCGATGCCGCGATGCTCGCGGTGAGCCGTGGCGGTGACAGGGTGAAGGGAGCTGTGGCCGCGAGTGACGCCTATTTCCCCTTCCCGGACGGTTTGCAGGTGCTCATCAACGCCGGTGTCCGCGCGGTTGTCGAACCGGGTGGATCCGTGCGTGACGAGCAGGTAATAGCCGCCGCGCGGGAAGCGGGGATAACGCTCTACTTCACCGGCGTCCGCCACTTCGCGCACTGACGTCATCCGGGCGTTATTCAGGCGTTATTCGGATGATCGTTGTTCATCTGGAGCACCTGGCAACAGAGGTGCGGATCAAGGAGCGGGCTGGGGCGTGTGCCCCAGCTCCGCGACGCCGCGTCCCCCTGTTGCCGGTCGCTCTAATGTCGGCGTCCGAAGCCCGTGAAGCCCGGCCACACCGTGGTGATGGAGCTGCTGTGTGCCTGTTCGTTGGCGCCGTCCGGGTCAGCTGTGACTGGCCGGACGACACCAACGTTTCACAAGATGGAGGTGGACTCCGCCGCTGCCACGCTTCGTCGCGCGCTCGCCGTGGTGCCGTTCGACGCCGTGGTGCCGTTCGACGACGTGGTGCCATTCGATGACATGCTGCCGTTCGATGACGCCAGGATGGAACCACCGGGTGCGTCGTCGTTGGGTACGTAACGCTGCGCAACCCAGTCCAGTGCATCCCGCCAGCTGGCGCCATACAGGACCGAGATCCTGTCTGCCGTCTGCCGTGCGAGAGCCTGGACGAACACCCGGTCGTCGCTGTCGAGATGTCGGGCATCTCCGAAGGTCTCCCAAGCCCGGAACATCAGCTCCTGCAGTTTCTTGCTGTGTGGCGTTTCGTCTGCCACGGCCCGCTCCCTCCCACTCCGGGGACTTGCGGCGGAAGTCTGCCCTAGTTGCACACGGTGTCCGCGCCCGGGGGGTCCGTACGATTGTGAATCCGGTGCGGCGATCGTGAGGTTGAGGATGCCTGGTGGGGTTTCTACGCTGTGCGTAGGCCACTTCCGCGCCCGCCAGGCACATTCTTCTCGATGCGTCGCACGCGGGCCGGTAGCCGGACAGTGACTTCTCGCCGTGGGCTGGGAAATCGATCAGCGTGTGATCGCGATTTTTCGCGCCGCTTCCCACCTGCGTCTATGGTCGGGGTGAGCGGGTCGGCTCCCGCGTACGGGTGGGAGGCGAGCGAGCATCGGACGGCTGATCGGGCGTGTGCTGGCCACGCTGTCATGAGTCTGCGGCACCGCCAGTCCGTGTCGCGATGGCGGTCATGGCTGCGGCGGGAGCCGGTCTTCGCCGCCATGTTCGGCGCTGTCGGTCTCGCCCTGCTGTTCGTCGTGGCTGGTCACTGGCGGCAGGGCCTGGTCGGCCTCGGAGCGGTGCTGCTTGCCGGTGCGTTTCTGCGGATGGTGCTGCCGACTCGGCGGGTGGGGCTACTTGCGGCGCGGAGCAGGGCGTTCGATGTCACCACACTTGGCGTGTTCGGATTGATGATCATTGTTGTGACGCTCACGGTGCCACCCGGGAGCTGAGCGGCTGAGCGGCTGAGCGGCGGGGAAGCTGGATCAGGCCGTCGCGCCGGCCATTGCGGGCGGGCTGGTCATTGCGGAAGGGCGTAGTGTCGCTTACGACCTGAAGCCGACCCGTGCGGCTCCACCGCGGTGGGGACGGCGGAGCGCGCCGACGCTATCATCGAGAAGCTGGGGAGCTGACAGCCGATGGCTGGGAAAGTGACTGTGGTCGGAGCCGGTTTCTATGGTTCCACGACCGCGCAGCGCCTCGCCGAGTACGATATTTTCGACACGGTTGTCCTGACCGACATTATCGAGGGCAAGCCCCAGGGCATCGCTCTCGATCTGAATCAGTCGCGCCCAGTCGAGAATTTCGAGACCACGGTGATCGGAACAAACGACTATGGCGATACCGAGGGTTCGGCCGTCGTGGTCGTCACCGCCGGCCTGCCCCGCAAGCCCGGCATGAGCCGGATGGACCTCATTGAGGTCAACGCGAAGATTGTCCGGCAGGTTTCGGAGAACATCGCGAAATCTTCACCCGACGCGGTCGTCGTAGTGGTTTCCAACCCGCTGGACGAGATGACCGCGCTCGCCGCGAATGTCCTTGGGTTTCCCCGTAACCGGGTCATCGGTCAGGCCGGCATGCTCGACACCGCTCGTTTCAGCAACTTCGTCGCGGTGGAACTGGGAGTGCCGGTGAGGTCGGTACAGACCCTTACCCTGGGCTCGCACGGCGACACCATGGTGCCGGTTCCGTCCCAGTGCACGGTGGACGGCAGGCCGCTCGCGGAATTGCTGCCCGCCGACAAGATCGATGATCTGGTCACGCGGACCCGTAACGGTGGTGCCGAGGTGGTCGCCCTCCTCAAGACCGGGTCGGCCTACTACGCGCCGTCCGCCGCCGCCGCTCGGATGGTGAAGGCTGTGGCAGAGGACTCCGGCGCGGTCATGCCGGTGTGCGCCTGGGTGAACGGTGAGTTCGGTATTTCCGGTGTTTATCTCGGCGTGCCTGCCCAGATAGGCCGCGGGGGTGTGAAGAAGGTCGTGGAAATTGACCTCTCGGCAGCGGAGAAAGCCGCGCTCGTCACCGCGGCCGAGGCTGTGCGGGTCAAGCAGGCGGATGTGGCCAGTCTGTAGCATCCGGTTCTGATATTTCGGTTTTGATATTTTTGGCCTCCAGCGGCGCGAAAGGGGCAGCGATCGCGCTGCTGGATGGATTCTCCGCGGTGCGTCACGGCCGTGTTGAGATGATCCTGCGCAGGGCGAGACGTGCGACGGAGGCGGTCGGGATCGTCCCCCGTCCAAGGCCGATCTCGATCAGGTTGTCGTACAGTTCGGTGCGGTGGCCGGCGGCTCGCACGGCTGAGTCCATGAGGGTTCGACGGCGGCCGGCGAGCCCGGCCAGCAGGGCGGTGTGGCGTAGATGCCGGCCGAGCTCCCGGTCGAGCGCCCGGCGGTAGACCGCGCCGGCCTGGGCTGGGGTGGCGGTCGTGGCGGCCGCACCAGCCAGGGAGCCGGACAGCAGCGCGTAGTAGATCCCCTCCCCGGTCAGCGGATTGATCAATGATGCGGCGTCACCGGCGAGCAGCACCGGGCCATCGGGCTGGCGGGGCCGCCAGGTCGACATGGGCAGATGGTGGGCGCGCAGCGTTCCCGGATGCGCTGGCTGCTCGGGCAGCATCCGGGCGAGGGTGCCGTGCAGAACGGTGCGGCCGCCCGTGTCGCCGGGCAGCGCGGCGAGTTTGGATCGCAACATCCCATAGCCGATGTTGGCGCGGCCGTCGCCGATCGGGAACGACCAGGCATATGCCGGCCAGCCCTCGTCGGTCATCTCGATGAGCTGTTCCGGCGGTCCGGGGGTATGCGGCGCGTCGGCGTACCCTCGGACCGCGATGGCAAGTGCCTCCGGTGGGTTTGGCCCGATGCCGAGTGACCGCCTGGTGATCGAATTCGCGCCATCCGCACCGATCACCACCCGTGCTCTCAGGCCACCGTTGACAATCACCACTGGCTCGTCCGCGGTGCCACCGGTCACGACGGACCGCGCGCGCTGGCGCAGGAGCACCGCACCCCGAGCACGGGCGGCGGCGACGAGCCGTGCGTCAAAGATCTTGCGGGGAACCACGTAGTTCGCTCGTTGGGACGGGGTGGCCACTTCCGCGCCCCCAGGCGTCCGCAACCGCATGCGATCCACTGGCGAGTACCCCGCGACGGCATCGGGCACGCCGAGGGCACGCAGGACGTCCAGGCCGTGTGGGGCGATGCCGTCACCGCAGGCCTTGTCCCGGGGGAAGGCCGCGGCATCCAACAGCACCACACGGGCATCCGGACGGAGTTGCAGCGCGCGTAGCGCCGCGGCGCAGCCCGCTGGTCCAGCGCCGAGGACGAGCAGGTCCACAATGGCGGAGCGCCCGGCCGGAATACCTGGATCGGCCACCGCGGGGACGCCGCGTGCGTGCGTGGTCATGGCATCGGGAGGTGTCGGTGTTGCCACATCCGCCCAGTGTCTCAGCGAGCCGGGCGCGCACCAGACAGCCCGGGTTCGTACAGTTCGGCACGTGGATGCCCTCGCGCAGGTGGATTCCTGGCCGGTCGAGAACGCGGCCGTTGCCGTCCTGGTACGCGACGCCTCCGGCCGCGTCACGGTACGTGGATCGGTCGGCGCCATGGACAGATCCTTCCGGTTGGCATCGGTATCGAAGCTGCTCGCCGCCTATGCCGTCCTGATCGGGGTGGAGGAGGGAGCCCTCGGCCTGGGCGATCCGGCCGGCCCCCCGGGCTCGACCGTCGCCCATCTCCTCGCCCATGCCTCGGGCCTGGGCTTCTCCGGCACCCGGACGGTGACCCGCCCTGGGACACGGCGGGTGTATTCGAACACGGGCATCGAGGTTCTCGGTGAAACGCTGGAAAAGGCGTCCGGAATCGCGTTCGGTGAGTACCTCGCCGAAGCCGTGTTCGGGCCGTTGGGCATGACAGCGTCCGAGCTGCGGGGCTCGCCGGCCTACGGGGTGTCGTCCACGCTATCCGATCTTGTTGTTTTTGCCGGTGAGCTGCTGGCTCCACGCCTGCTTGCGCCGCCGACATTCGCGGCCGCGACCTCGGTGGCGTTTCCGGGGCTCGCCGGGGTACTGCCCGGCTTCGGTGTGCGCGACCCGAACGACTGGGGGCTCGGTTTCGAGATCCGCGGCGGAAAACAGCCCCACTGGACGGGGGGCGCAAATTCGCCCGGGACCTTCGGTCATTTCGGTCGGAGCGGAACTTTTCTCTGGGTTGATCCGGCGTTGAATGCCGCCTGTGCTTGTCTGACCGACCGTGAGTTCGGCTCCTGGGCGGTGGATGCCTGGCCCACGTTGTCCGACGATGTGGTGGCGGCGCTCGGTGCTGGTGCTGGTGCTGGTGCCGAGGAGCCGGTGGCCAGGCCGCTGTAACCGGCATGATCGTGCGGTGGGCTCACGCCGCCGGCACCGCGGATCACGAATCCGGCCAGCTCCTCGACGAGGCGCTGGCTGCCCGGGTGCCGCTGGCCGGCGGGAAACAGCACGTCGTCCAACACAGTGGTGCCATAGACGAGTGCTACGGTGAACCGGACGGCCAACGCCACGTCGATCACAGGGGCGCCGAGCATGGTCACCTCGGTCTCGATCTCCCGTTCCAGCTCGTCGAAGACCTCTTGGAGAAACGCGCTGGCGCGGTTGCGCAGTTCGGGTGAGCCTCCGTTCGGCCCCCCGGGGAGCGCCAGCAGCAGTTTGTGGTTGTTGACAAGTAACCCGTAAAGTCCGCCGACGAAGTCCAGCGTGGTCTGTTCGGCGCTCCTTGTGCCATGCCCGCGTTCGATCCATTGCCGTACATACTCGGCGACAAAGTCATAGAAGGGCCGGTAGACGGCCTCGGCGAACAGGTTGGCCTTCGTGTCAAAGTGCCGGAACACCAGCGCCTGGGTCACGCCAGCGCGGGCGGCAATCTCCCGGGTGCTCACCTGTTCGTAGCCGTACATATCGAACAGTTCCCGAGCCGCGCCCAGGACCAGCGAGCGGACAGTCGCCGAGCTGCGTCGGGAGCGGGGATCCGGGGTCACTCAACCATGATGACCGACCAGTGCCCGCGTGCCGGGCTGGCCGTCCGTCAGGTCGATCAACAAGCCGGCGGCACGCTCTCCGGCGGCCGGGAAAACGTCTCGGACCGACCGCGTTGATGATCATTTTGAGCGTCCTGGGCCGCGGCGTTTCCGGCACTTCTGGATAGCATCGATATCTTGACAGTTGATGATCATTTGTCCACTGTGAGGTGTGCGACAGTTCGATGGCGGGATATGCCATCCGGATGAGAAGAGGCACGGGGTATGGCAGTTGCCCGGGAGCGGTGTGTGATCGCCGATCCGGTGGTGCCGTTGCCGAATCTGATCGCTGTCCGCGGCCCTGGGAGCACCGCGCGTCCCTGCCCGGCGCGGCGCCGGTGGCAGGCCGATGACGCGCGATCCGGGCTCCCGGCGGATGGCGGCGCGTTCGGCCGGGCACCGCTGTCTCGTCTCCGCACGCCTCACCTGCACCGAGGAGGACCGTATGCGGGTCCAGGTTGATCCTTCGCTGTGTGTCGGGCACGGCCGCTGCAACGCCGACGGGCCGGATGTCTACCAGCTCGACGATTCCGGCTACTGCACTATCGCGAACGCGGTGGTGTCCGTGGGCCTTGAGCGGCAGGCGCGGGATGGGGCGGCGGCCTGTCCTGAACGCGCGATCTCATTATCCGAATAATCTCTTTCGTTTTTCCGAGGAGTTCAGGTGCGACTTGAAGACAAAGTTGTCGTCATCACCGGCGCCGGGTCGGGTCTGGGCCGGGAGAGCGCGCTGTTGTTCTCCCGTGAAGGTGCCACGGTTGTCGTCACCGACATCATCGAACGGCGGGCGAAGGACGTCGCGAACCTGATCGGTGAGCGGGGCGGCCAGGCGCTGGCCATCAGAACCGACGTCACGGTGGAAACCGAGGTCGCCGCGGCGGTGGCCGCCGCGGTGGAGCAGTTCGGCCGGCTGGACGTCATGTTCGCCAACGCCGGGGTCACGGTGCCTGGCCAGGGAACGGTCGCGCTGGAGGACACCACCGAGGAGAGCTGGACACATGTCCATGACACGAACCTCAAGGGTGTCTTTTTCGCTATCAAGCACGCCGCGAGGGCGATGAAGGCGCAGGGCGGCGGTGGGACGATCGTGGTCACGTCATCGGCGTCCTCGCTGGCTGCCTACCCGCGGTTCACGATCTACACCGCGAGTAAGGGCGGGGTGAACGCGCTCGTCCGGGGCGCCGCGTTCGATCTAGGCGCCTACGGCATCCGGGTCAACGCCATCTGCCCGACCCACGGCATGTCCGTCAACTTCGGTCTGCCTCCGGACGCCGAGGTGCTCGGCAAGTCCTATGAGGAAGTCATGGGACCCTGGAACCCGGACCACGCCCCGATGCCGCTGAAGCTGCGCCGTCCACCGAACCTGCTCGACAACGCCTACGCCGCGCTCTATCTGGCCAGCGACGAGTCCGCTTACATGTCCGGGGTCTGCTTCCCGAGCACGGATGGCGGCACGCTGGGACGGGTCGCGATCCAGTTCCCCGAGGGATGGGAACTGGCCCAGCAGGCCGCCTACGCCGGCGCCGCGGGGCAGCATCCCGGTTCGCCGGCTGGCACTGCGTCCGACCAGCCCGCTTAGGCCTGGTTGGGCCCTGGTTTAGGCCTTGGTCAGGACCGATTGGGCCTGCTGAGGCCTGCTGAGAGGAGGCCGCGGGTCAACTCCGGGCAGGCCCCGGCGTGACAGCCGCGGCGTGAGCGGGTACTGAGCAGCAGTGGCCAATCCGATCAGAGCGGTCCGTTTCGGTGCCCGAAAAGCGTCCAGCGCGGCGGGAGCCGTGCGCCGGCATCGGCCCTGCGTCGACCACGCTGTCCGCGCCTACGGCCGGTATACCGCTGACGGTGGCGACCGCCTGTCGGCCGCCGCGACGTACTTCGCGTTCCTGTCGTTCTTTCCGTTGGTCGCCCTGGCCTTCTCGATCGCGGGCTTCGTGGTTGATGCCTATCCGGACGTCCAGCGGGAGATGACCAAACAGATCAACAACTATCTGCCGGGGCTTGCGGACAAGCTGGACATCGCCAGCATCGGCAACGCGAAGGTCGGCGTCGGTCTGCTCGGTCTGTTCGGTCTCCTGCTGGCCGGGCTGGCATGGATCGACGCGTTGCGGGACGCGATCAGGATCATGTGGCACCAGCCGGTAGACGTCGGCAATGTGGTGACGCGCAGATTGAAAGATATCGGCGTCCTGGCCGGGCTCGGTCTTATCGGGTTCGTGTCGATCGCGGTGACCAGCGTTGCCACATCGGTGTCAGGGACGTTCCTGAGCTGGATCGGGCTGTCTGGCAGCACCATGGCCGCGGTGGTGACCTCGCTGCTCGCCGTTGCCGTCGCGCTGGCTCTGGACGTGGCGCTTTTCCTCTGTCTGTTTCTCTGGTTGCCGTTGAGCACCGATCGTGACCGCGCGTTGCGGGGGGCGCTGTGTGGCGCGATCGGGGTGGAGGGCCTCAAGGTCCTCGCGACCTGGCTGGTGGGCATGACGACCAGAAACCCCGTCTACGGGACGTTCGCGGTGATTGTCGGTTTGTTGATTTGGATCAATATCATGATGCGCTGGACGCTGCTGGTCGCGGCGTGGACGGTCACCGCGCCTTATTCCTCCGATGTCGCGCCGTCGGGTACCGCGGTTGCCGCCGGCACGGATACCGCCGGCACGGATACCGCCGGCACGGATGTCCCCGGCGGCGTAGCCGTTCCCGGTACGGATGCTCCTGCCGGGAACGTTCCCGGCGGAGAGGTGGATGGCGCTGGGCCGCCATCGGGCTCGACGCCTCGAGCGGCTGCTGGGCTTCCGCTTTCGTCCCCGCCTCGTCGAGGAGGCAGCAGCCGGACACGGGATCCGGAGATGTTTTCCGGGCCGGAGGAGGGCAGGGGCGGCCGGATCGCGATGCCGGGCGGTGTGCCGACGGGGAACGTGCCGATGCCCGAGAAAAGGCGATGGCGGGCAAGCCGCCGCCGTAGGGTGAGCAGCCCCACCGCGCAGGTGATTGCGATGGCGATCCACGTCACCGTCCCTATCCCGCGGTCGTGGCTGTCCCGCCGCCATGGCTGATTTCCTGGGTAATTCCGGTCCCCAACAGCGTTGCGGCTTCGGATGCCCGGGTCAGCGCTGGAAGCGATCAGTGGCCGTGAGCCGTCCACGATTGACCCGGCTGGAAACATTTCGACATTGCGAATTTTATCGCTTTCCGTGACAAGATACCCAATCGGGGTGATTGTATCGACGTTCGCGAATCCCCAGTCGAGCAGCGCCTTGGCCTCCGCGGCATATGCGGGGGCTGCCCGCATCATCGTGAGGATGAGGGTGTGGCCACCTCGCCGGACAGCGCCTATGTAGGTCGCTCCCGCCGCGGCGGTGTAGCCGTTCTTGACGCCGATGGTTCCTGAATATGAGGTGAGGAGCTCATTATGGTTCTGGATCTGGAACGATGTGCCGCTCCGCCCGCGGACGGTCGCCCGCGGGATCGTCAGGAACCGGCTGACTATGGGACTGGCAAGCGCGGCCCGGCCCAGCAATGCAAGATCGTAGGCTGATGTCCGCTGTCCGGGTGCGTCCAGGCCACTCGGATCTCCGGCCTGCGTGTCGCGCGCGTTCAGTTCGGCCGCGGTGCGGTTCATCAGGGCGATCGTGGTGGCGGCGCCGCCAGCGGCTTCGGCGAGCGCGACAGCGGCGTCGTTGCCGCTAGCGATGATCATTTCCGTGGCGAGCTCCGCGACCGTATAGGTCATACCTGGGACGAGACCCACCCGAGTTCCGTCGACCGACGCGGCGGCGCTGCTGATCTTCACTTCCTGGGCTGGTGACAGCCGCGGCAGTATCGCGAGCGCCGTGAGGATTTTGAGCGTGCTCGCCGGTAGGTGGGGACCGTGGGCGTCTCGAGCCGCCAGGACCGCGCCGCTATCGGCGTCGGCGATCAGCCAGCTCGCGGCGGTGGTTTCAGGAGGCTGCGACGAGGCCCGCGGACCGACCACGACGGCATCGCTCGCCAGCTCCGGACCGCCGAGGAGGTTCGTGCTGGTTGGCCTCGGTGCCGCGGTGGCTCCCGCCGCGGTCGGGAGCATGGCTGTCAGCCCCGTCACCAGGGAAACGAGCAGCAGGACGGAAGGTGCCGTGCGCAGGCGTTCGCGAGTCAGAGGCACCTGATGAAGATTACTGTCGGTCACTGTTGGGTGCGGCTGGATGGCTCGCCGTGTCGTGCCGGCGGGGTTCGTGGCTGGCCTGCTCCCGCGCTCGGGCCGCATGGTCCGTTCTTTTGATTGTAGGATCATGAAAGTGCCCATCTGCGCGACCTGGGGCTGGCCCGGCGGTCCCGGAGCTACCGGACGGGTGGTGTCCCATCCGTGCCCCGCCGCCGGTGCAGCGGGGTAGCCGCCTGTGCGGGTGCGGCGATGCGACAACATACATTTCTGTGAACTCACGCTTTCTTGCAGATCTGCATATCCATTCCAAGTACTCCAGGGCATGCAGCCGGGACTGCGACCTGGAGCATCTGGCCTGGTGGGCGGCACGCAAGGGGATCGCTGTGGTCGGTACGGGCGATTTCACCCATCCCGCATGGTCGCAGGAGATCGCCACCAAGCTCGTGCCGGCCGAGCCCGGTCTATTCCGGCTGCGTCCGGACCTCGAGGCGGATGTCCTGCGGACGCTGCCCGCGTCCTGCCAGCAGGCGACCCGGTTCATGCTGTCCACGGAAATCTCCACGATCTACAAGCGGGGGGAGCGGACCCGCAAGGTCCACCATCTCCTCTACGCCCCGGACACCGACGCCGCTGGCCGGATCACCGCGAGTCTTGCGAAGATCGGCAATTTGGCCGCGGACGGGCGTCCCATCCTGGGGCTGGACTCCCGTGACCTCCTGGAGATCACGCTCGGTGCGGGGGAGGGCTGTTACCTCGTGCCGGCGCATGTGTGGACCCCCTGGTTCGCCGTTCTCGGGTCGAAATCCGGCTTCGACGCGATCGAGGACTGCTATCTCGACCTCGCGGACAACATCTTCGCGTTGGAGACGGGCCTGTCGGCGGACCCGCCGATGTTCTGGCGGGTGTCCGGGCTCGACCGGTTCCGGCTGGTCAGCAATTCCGACGCGCACTCGCCGCCCATGCTCGGCCGGGAGGCGACCGCGTTCACCTGCGATGTCGACTACTTCGCGATCCGCGCGGCGCTGCGTGGCGGGGAGGGGTTCGCCGGCACCATCGAGTTCTTCCCGGAAGAGGGCAAGTACCACCTTGACGGTCACCGCAACTGCGGAGTGCGTTTCGAACCGAGCCAGACCCGGGAGGTCGACGGCCGCTGCCCGCAGTGTGGGCGCCCACTGACCGTCGGGGTGCTGCACCGCGTGGAGGCGCTGGCCGACCGCGGCGATGGGGTGCGCCCGGCGACCGCGGGAGAGGTGCGCTCGTTGGTCGCGTTGCCCGAGGTCGTCGGGGAGATCCTTGGGGTCGGCCCGAAGAGCAAGGCGGTAGCCGCGCAGGTCACCACGCTTACCGCCCGCCTCGGCCCGGAACTGGCAATCCTTGGTGAGGTCCCGCTGGACGCCATCGCCGAGGTCGGTTCGTCCGTGCTGGTCGAGGCGATCCGGCGGCTGCGCCGGGAGGAGGTGATCCGCGACGCCGGCTATGACGGCGAGTACGGGGTCATCCGGCTGTTCGACCCGAAGGAACTGGCCTCCCGCGCGGGCACGCTGTTCGACCTTGCACCCAGCACACCCACCGCGGAGGGCAGCAGGCCGGAGGCGACGAAGGACGCCGGTGGCCCGGCCGGCGCTACCCGTAGCGCGCGAGGTAACGCCCGGCGTGCGGAGCGGAGCGCGCTGGCGCCGTCGGTCCTACCGGCCGCGGGCAGGACCGCGGGCAGGACTGTGCCCAAGACCGCGGCCACGAGCGCGGCCACAGCCGCGGCTCCGGCGGCCCCCGCCCCGACCGGCGTGGGGGCGAGCGCCGGCCCGGCCGGATCGTCGATCCTGGCCGGTCTCGATGCCGAACAACGCGCGGCGGCCGCGGTCATCCGGGGACCGTTATTGATCATTGCTGGACCCGGCACCGGCAAGACCCGGACCCTGGTCCACTCGATTGCGCACCGGGTCCGGGAGCAGGGCGTGCCCGCCGAACAGTGCCTGGCGGTGACCTTCACCCGGCGGGCCGCGACCGAGCTGCGGGAGCGGCTCGACGCGCTCGCCGGCGAGGCGGCGCCCCGCATCCTCGCCACCACCTTCCACGGCCTGGGCCTGCGGATCGTCCAGGACTGCCACGAGCTGTTCGGCCTCGGCGCGGACGTCCGTATCGCCGACGACGCGACGTGCACCCACATCCTGCGGGAGGCGCTGGCCGGGACGGTCACGGGCGTGCGCAGCCTGGAACGGGTCCGGCGCGAGCTGGCCGGGTTCCGCCGGGCGTGCGCGCTCGGTGCTCCGCCGAGCGGCCATGAGCTGGCGGGCGATGCGCTGGCGGGCCATGAGCTGGCGGGCCCGGCCCGGCGGTACGACGAGGCACTGCGCGCGCGTGGCCTGGTGGACCTCGACGACCTGGTCGGGCTGCCGGTGGTCGCCATGCGGGCGCGGCCGGACCTGGCCGCCTCCTACCAGGCGCGCTGGCGGCATGTCTGGGTCGACGAGTACCAGGATGTCGACGAGCTGCAGTACGTGCTACTGACGATGCTGACAGGTCGTTCCGCCGGTACGGGACCAGCTGGTGCGGCGGTTGACCGGCCTGCCGCGAACCTGTGCGCGATCGGCGACCCGGACCAGGCCATCTACTCCTTCCGCGGCGCCGATGTGGGATTCTTCCTGCGTTTTCGAGAGGACTTTCCCGACGCCCAGATGGTTTCGCTCACCCGTAACTACCGTTCCACGCCGGCCATCGTGGATGCCGCCGTCCGCCTGATCGAACCGGCGACGCTCGTTCCCGGCCGGACGCTCGCGGCGGTCGGCACCCACCCAGAAAGCCCGCGGCCGCTGTTGCATCGAGCCTCGAACGAGGCCGAGGAGGCCGCGGTCGTCGTGAGCACCATCGAACAGGCGCTGGGCGGCACCTCCTTTCACGCGCTCGACCTCGGTGTGGACGGGACCGGCGAGGACAGGTTCTCCTTCGCCGACATCGCGGTGCTCTACCGCACGGCTCGCCAGGCCCGGCCGGTGATGGACGCGCTGGACCGCCACGGTTTTCCCTTCCAGCGGCGCTCCCACAACCGGTTTGCCGACGCCGCGGGCGTCGGGCGTCTGCTGGAGCTCATCGACGAGCGCGAGGGCGGCTCCGCGGAGCGGCGGTCCGTCCTCGCGAGGCTGCGTGCCGCCGCACAAGAGATGATCGACGCTTCTCCCGCGCCGGCCGTCACCACCGGCCTGCCAGCCTCCGGCCAGCCGGTTCTTGGCGAGATCGAGATCCGCTACGCGCTTGACATCCTGACCTCTCTCGCCACCGAGTGCGGGGATGATCTGGAGCGGTTCCGGTCCGAGATCGCGCTCGGCGCGGAGGTCGACACTCTTGATCCGCGTGCGGATCGGATCTCGTTGCTGACGTTGCACGCATCCAAGGGCCTGGAGTTCGGCCTTGTGATCATTATTGGCTGCGAGGCTGGTTTGTTGCCGTTGAGCTGGGCGGGTGCCTCCTCGCCAGTAGCTGTCAACGCGGCGGGTCCCAGCGCTGGAGAGGGCGGCGAGGAGGCCGAGGAGCGCCGGCTGTTGTTCGTCGGCATGACCCGGGCCAAGGGGCGGCTCGTGCTCACCCAGGCGGCTCGCCGCGGCCGGGGTGGGGCGGTCGTCGAGACACGGCCGTCACCATTTCTGGACGTTCTTGGTGAGCCACTGCTCCAGCGCCGTTCGGGCCGGGCGGGTACCCGCCCGCAACGGGCGAACCAGGGCCACCAGTTACGGCTGGTCTGAGAGCGTGTGTGAGATCGAGCTTTCGATAATCCTGGTGACGATGGCCGCGTCGACGACACCGTCGGGAACAATGTCGTCGACGCGGCCGGATCGTATGTCGGGATGCATGCGATGACAGCGTTTTGTCAACGTTTGCGGAAGACCATCGCGAGGTTCCAGGTGACGACCTCCCGCAGGCCCCGAACCCGCAGGACTGGTTTTGTCCAGGTAGGCAGGTACCTCGGCATGGCCTCGAGGATCTGGATGTCGGTTCGGCCGCGTGCCCAGGCCAGGGCGTCGGCGACCGACACCGGGAACAGGCTGGTGCCGTAGAGGTTCTTGGGCGCGACACCGCTGCGGCGCTCGTATCGCAGCGCCGCCCGGTGGCCGCCCAGATAATGCCATGGTGAGGTTTCGTGGCCGCCCCACGGTGACAGCCAGTTGGTGAAACTCAGGAAGATCACGCCGCCGGGGCGGGTCACCCGCACCATTTCGGCACACATCCGCCACGGGTCGGGGACGTGTTCAAGGACGTTTGAGGAATAGCAGATGTCCACCGAGGCGGTGGCGAACGGCATGTCCAGGGCGCTGCCAAGCACCCGTCCCGGTTCCACGATCCCTCCCGCGCTCATCTCCGAGATATCCGGTTCAACCCAGAAGTACTGGGCGCCGGCTCGTCCGAACGCGGCACGGAAATAGCCGGGGCCGCCGCCGACGTCCAGCACGACCGACCCCGCCAGCGAGGTGAACTGGCTGAGCTGGTGCACCGAGTCCGCGGCGAGCAGCGAGTAGAAGCCCGCGGGATCGACCTGCTCGCGGCGGCAGGCCTGGAACAGCTTGATCGATCGTTTGATCGAGGTGCTGGCCACCGGCATCGGTGGAGTGGGTGGCGGCTCTGGGCGCGAGGTTTGTGACGTTGCCCCGTCGAGCGCGGTGGGAGTATTGGAGGAGGAAGAAGATCCCAGTGAGGGGGACGCCGGCTCGGCCATGCCGGGCACAATAACATCTGGTAGCGGGGCCAAAATGTGACTTTACGTCCTTTCCGTGACCTAGCCTATCCGCGCCGTGGCGATGCCGCCTACCGGCAGCACACAACACAGGCCGGCAACGTGTTCGGGAGCTGTCATGATCGAGCTGGTTGCCGGTGCCAACCGGCCGTTACCCGGTGGCGTCCTGTCGGTCCGTGTGCCCGGCCCCTTCGACCTCTCGCTTCTCATCACCGGTGACGACGGGAAGGTCGCGGCGGATCAGGACTTCGTCTTCTATAACCAGCCGTCCGCGCCTGGCGCCACGGTGAACGGTGACAGCGTGACCATCGATCCGGGCCGGTTGCGGCCAGGGGCGAGCCGGGTGGTGGTGGTCGTGAGCCCCGCCGACAGCGCGCTGTCGCTCGGGCAGCTGCCAGTGCCGGTGCTGGATATCCGCGGTGGTGAAGGCTCCACGCTGGTGCGCTTCACACCGCCCCGGCCACGCGCTGAGACCGTGTTTCTCCTCGCCGAGATCTACCGGCGTGGCGGCGCCTGGAAGATCCGTGCGCTTGGCCAGGGCTACTCCGACGGTCTTGCCGGGCTTGTCCGTGATTTCGGCGTCCAGGTGGACGACGACACCGCGCCGCTGGCCGGCCCGCTGGCGGAGGTGGTCGTGCTGGTGAACGCCGAGCGCGCCAGGACCGGCGCTGGACCGCTGGCGTCCGAGCCCCGCCTGGCCCTGGCCGCGCAGCGGCACAGCGAGGACATGGCGGCCAACAGCTATATGGACCACGTCAGCCTGGACGGGCGGACGATGTCCGACCGCGCCGCCGCGGCCGGCTATCGCTACCGCATGCTGGGTGAGAACGTCGCCGCGGGACAGCCGGGCCCGGCCGAGGTGATGGCCGGCTGGATGAACAGCCCCGGACACCGGAAGAACATCCTTACCGGGGACTTCACCCAGATCGGGGTCGGCTGTGCCCGCGGCGGCAGCTACGGTGTCTACTGGACCCAGCTCTTCGGCCTCCCAGCCGACCGCTGACTCCCGCACGCCTCGAATCCGTTACCCGGCCCGGCCGTCCGCGGCATCCATCATTCGCAAGCAGGGGCGCGACCGGCTATCCGCCATGGAGGGCATCGGGCAGCTGCTGCTGGAGGAAGGCGACGGCCTCGGCGGGGGTGCGCTCGTGGGTCAGCACGCTGTGGACGGCATCCTGGATGGTTCCGCTCACGGCAGCGTAGTACGGGCTGATCGGACGGGTGCCGGCGCCCTTCAGGCTGCTGACGACCGCTCGGCCGAACTCGTCCTCGTGGTCGCTGTAGACGGCGAGCAGAGCGGCCGGGTAGCCGCCGTCGCGGAACATGGCCGACTGGATGTCGCGGTTGGTCGTCATGTAGCTGATGAACGACCAGGCGGTGGCGCGGTGCCGGGAGCAGGTCGACACGGCGAGGTTGTGGCCGCCGAGGTCGCCGC
>NZ_CAKJTR010000019.1:24523-27368 GCF_917627355.1 Protofrankia sp. Cj3
CGCCGATGTCGTCGGGTTCGGAGAGCGGCGTGTCGGGGCCCGCGGCGAGGTCGCCGCCGAGGCTGCGGATGATTTCCAGGGCGTTTACGGTGAGGCCCTCGTAGCGGGCGAACTGACCGCCGAAGCCGCCGACCGGCGGCTGGCCGGCGGTGGCGCGCCGCTTGTTGATCAACTTGATCTGCGAGATCATCTCGTTCAGGCTGGTGGGCGGGAGCAGCCGCTCCGCGTCGAGAATGTCCTTGCGGTAGAGCAGCAGCGGGGTGTTGACGAGGAACGGCACGGCCCACTGCTGGTTGCGGTAACGCCCGCTCGCCCACGCCGCGGGGACGAAGAGATCCTTTCTGATCCCGTACGCGCGCGACTCGTGCGCATCCAGCGGTACGACAAGGTGGCCGCGGGCGAACTCCGCCGTCCACACCACATCGAGCGAATGCACGTCATAACACTCGTGCGAGCCCTGCGCGGTCGCGATGAGCTGGGCGCGCTGCTCGTCGGCGGAGTCGGTCTGCTCGATGTATCGGACGTGCTGGTCCGGGTGTTCCCGGTTCCAGCGGCCGACGGCGTTGGTGACCTGGTGGCCGTAGGTGAGGTCGGCGATCCCGGAGAAGGTGATCGGCCCGACGCCGTCGTCGCCGGATTCCCGCGACGAACAGCCGCTGACTCCCAGCGCGTAGACGAGACAGGCCAGCAGCGCGGCAGACGCGAGGCGGCAGGCCGTTCTGACCGTCGGCGTCGGCATGTCAGTCGACCCTTGATGGCGTCGGACATCCTGGTGCGCAGGGCCGCTGCGGCCGCCTCGGCGTCCATGCCGACCAGGTCGATGTAGTGGATCGTCCGGAGCAGGCCGGTAGGTACGCAGGCCTCGACCCGCACCGGCACGATGCGCCGAAGCCGGTCCTGGTCGCCCGTCCAGGCCGCCGGCCACACATGATCGCCGGGATCGGCGAAATAGTGTGGCGAGAGGATGGGCACGACCCGGTCGGAGCGGTCGAGCATGCGGCTGATGTTGGCTACCAGATCCGATCCGGGCACGATATCCCAGGCTTCGAGAAAAACCTGCGCCTTCCGACCGTCGAAACGCACATGCTCCTCGAGTTGCCAGGCGATCCATTTCGCCCATTCGCATCGGCGCGGGCATGGGTAAGGAAGAAGTCGCAGTGGCCGGCCGCGCCGGTCTCCGCGTCCGTGGTTCCGCTGGGGGCACCATCCCCCGAGCGCCTCGTGCCAGGCACATCGCCCCCTCATCAGCCTGACCAGGAATGCCCCGTCAGCGCGGCTCCGCGGCCCGTCGGGGGCGATATTTTATAAGGTGATCTATTTGCGCACGGTAGCACGTCCGCGCTGATTCGCCGGCCCTGGCACGGCACAGGCCAAAGGAAGGCCGACCGTTCCATCTGGGACGCGACGATCGGCAGCGGTGCTCCCGCCGCGCGCTTTGGACCCGAGCGACCCAAGGTTGGTTCCGATATTGCTCATCCTGTTTGACCAGCACAAACAGCGCGACAAAGATCGTTCTTGCGTGCCCCCGGCAAGACGGCACGCAGAAGGTTGCGGGCGCGACCAGAGGTTCTCGAACCGGCCGGCTTGTCATCGCGTGCAGCTTCAGGCTGGGGCTGCACGCGATGACGGTGGCTATCGAAGCGTCGTCGAACTCGCGGTGCCCAGCCGGGGCCAGACCTCCTTCTACCTACCGCCGGGGCGGTAGACATCGGCTCGGTGAGCGATCCGCAGAAGCGTCACGAGCTTCGCTTCCTCGTCGACCACGTACAGCACCCGGTACGGTCCGCGACGGGCACTGAAGGTGCCTGCCAGTTCCCGTTCGAGAGGTTTGCCGACCCGCTGCGGTGCGACCGCGAGGTCGCCGAAGACGAACTCGATGATCGCTGGCACGATGCGCGGTGGGATGTGCTGGAGGTCTCGCCGTGCCATGGCCGTGAAGACCACCTCATAGCTCACCGGGCGCGTTACCGGTCGCGCCTGGGCACGCTGAACTCGGCGCGGATCTGCGCTTCGTCGAAGACCCGCCCGGCCGTCACGTCGGCCGTGGCCTCGGCGAGAGATTCGCGGATGCTCGGCTGCGACAGCCAGTACAGGGTCTCCTGGATCGACTCCCACTCGTCGACGCCGATCAGGACGGCCGCCGGCGAGCCGTTCTTGGTGATGGTCACTTGCTCGTGAGTGATCGCGGCGGCGTCGACCAGTTCGTTGAGCCTGTCCTTGACCTTCGAGATCGGTAGCGTCTGCATGGGCACCATTTTAAGCTTGAATTCAAGCTTTGCGAAGGCCTGAATCTGGGGGTCTGGGAGACGGCAACGCCACGAAAATCGCGTAGTTCGACCGGAACGCCGGCCGGGCGTGTGTGGCGGGTGCGGGGGCGGCCCTACGGTGCCCGCCGCGTGCCGGTGGCAGCCGCCTCCAGGCCCGAAGACACCGGTGTTGAAGTCGACGCGGTCGTGTGCCTGGGTAACAGCTTCGGGTATCTCGACCCGGCCGGCGCCCTTCACAACCCGGTAGGACGTTACGGCATCCGATGGTGATGGTCAGTTAGGTCCGGGGTCCGCTGTCGAGATGTGGGCCTGGATGCCCATCGCGGCCAGATCTTTCCGCAGGGTGGTCTCCTTGGCTTCGATGCCGCTGGTGATCGGCTGCCAGAGCGCTTCGTGCTCGCCCACCCATGCGGGCACCCGCAGGAGAAGAACATCCCGTTCGGCGTTGAAGATCCAACATTTGATGCCGCGTAAGAGCGCCCGGCAATAGGGGTGTGGATCAAGGAGCGGGACTGGGTGCGTGCATCGCGAGGCAGTGGAGGGAGTCACCGGAGGTGTTGGGTGGCGACCGACGAGCC
>NZ_CAKJTR010000019.1:27811-29865 GCF_917627355.1 Protofrankia sp. Cj3
CCCCTATTGCCGGGCGCTCTAAGACAAAACTTATCCCGACAGGCATGACGCGGCGACCAGGCGTTGCCGAGTAACACGCAGAACCCTCAGTCGTGTGCCCCCGGGGGCTTATACAGCATCTACGCAAACCGCGGCGATGGCCAGCCTTGTCGTATCAGCCCGGCTACCTGCGTCTATCACCCCAAGCAATGGCGATGGCAGTGCCCGTAACAAGCTGGCTATACGGATGTGCTCTCTCTGGTCAGCGCTCTAGCATCCTTCATCAGAAGGAATAGGCGAAGTGGGTGGGTCGGGGAGGGCTCGAACCCGAAGTGCAGGTAGAACTGCCGGGCCTGGTCGTGCAGCGCATGGACGAGCAGTGCTCGTACACCGACGATCTCCGCTGCGGAGACGATGCGGGTGATCGCGTCCCGGAGCAGATGGGCACCCAGGCCCCGGCCTTGTTCCTTGGCGTCGGCGGCGAGGCGGCCGAGCAGAATGACCGAGACGGGGTCGGGCATGCCCTGCCCGACGCGCCGACTGCTGTCCAGTCGCTGGACTGCCCCGGTGGCCAGGGCGTAGTAGCCGACGACGCGTCCGTTGCGGATAGTGACGAAGCAGTGGGATGCTCCTGCCGCCTGGTTGCCCAGCGCGCGTCGGCGCAGCCAGTCGTCGAGCGAGAGCTCGCCGCTGTCGAAGGCCGACAGGTCGTCGGAGGCGATGATCGGCCGGGGGGCCGAGTAGCCGCTCACTCAAAGAGCGATTCTTCGGCGAACAGGCGCTCCAGCCGCGGCTTGCGGGTCACCGGACGATCGAGGACGGTGAGGAATTCCGCCCACGCCTCGTTACCCAGGGTGAACAGGCGCTGGTCAGCCAGGACGTCCTTGGCTCTGGCCACGGCGGCGTTCACGGTGAACTCGGTGACGGTGGAGCCTTCGGCCTCGGCAGCCGCGCGGATCAGCGCGTCCTGTTCCTCGGGTAGGCGGACGGCGATGCGGGAGCTCTTGACCATCGTCATGCTTCGAGTGTGCGCCTGGTAGGCGTACGGGTCATCCGTCCGCCGCCGTTCGCTGACATCCGCCCACATCCGCAGCCGTTGCTACACCGGTTGCTACAGTGCGGCGCATGTGATCAGAGCGCTGCTCTGGGTCGCTGGTCGCTGTCCATGGAGGGGCTTCCATGGAAATATGGTAGTTATGTATACGCAAAGTAAATCTGATAGTGTGTAACGCATGAAGAGCATGACGGCCACTCAGGCGGCCCGCAACTTCGCCAGTGTGCTCGACGCGGTCGAGCACGGACAAGTTGTGGTGATCACGCGGGATGGCGTCACGGTCGGCCGGTTCGTCCCCGAACGGCGCACCACGGCCGACCGGCTCAAAGACGCGCTGCGGGAGCACGCGCCGGACCCCGCTTTTGCCGACGATCTTGAGGCTGTGCGGGCCGACGTGCGGGCCTCCTTCACCGATCAGGTCCGCACGTGGCCAGACGTGTGATTCTCGATACCGGGGTCATCATCGCGTTCGAGCGAGGCACGCTCGACATTGATGCGGTCCTGGGGGCGGACGACGCGGCGATCGCCTCGATCACCGCAATGGAGCTCCTCGTGGGCGTTGAGCGCGCGACCGAGGCCCACAAGCAGCGTCGTGCACTGCATGTAGAGGCAGTGCTTGCCAGCGTGCCGGTTGTGGACTACACGCTCGACGTCGCTCGGGCACACGCCCGACTCGCTGTCCACGCCATGCACCGCGGCAGGCCGCGGCCAGCGCATGACATGATCATTGTTGCCACGGCTGTGGCCGAGGGACGCATACTGCTGACGACCGATGCGTCCGCCGACTTCACCGGGCTGGCGGGCGTGAACGCCGAGGTGCTCAGCATGACCTGACACGCAGGTCATGTGTGCGGGTGAGTGGTGAGTTCGTCGGGGAGGCATCAGCCTCGGTGTCCGCCGGTTGCTGTCCTTTCGCGCCGCAGGCGCGTCAGCGCCGAGAAGCGGAAACGGCGCGACAGCCCGGCGGCATGCCATGACGATCGGGTGCCGACCCGCGGATTAAGAGGCTCCGGCAATAGGG
>NZ_CAKJTR010000019.1:30026-41575 GCF_917627355.1 Protofrankia sp. Cj3
TTGCCGGAGCCTCTAAGCCGAAGTTGCGTGATCTTGATTGGATCTGACGGCATCTACCTGCAGATTTTGCTTCCGTTGGGCAAACTGTAGCCAGTATTCTTATGATTTTTTCGTGTGGCCATCGAGTGTCGGCTGCACGTGAGATCCCGGGCCGGTGTGCTCGTCGCCGGACATACTTGCAAAGCTGTGACCTGCGGAAACGTCGTGCACCACCGCACTATCAGTGTCTATTTCGCTCGGCAGAGTGATGTGTAGTCAGTAGGTGAATCCTTGATCAGAACAAATGTCCAGGTCGCCGGCCTACGGTGCGCTCATGATCACGTAACTTCGGATTAAGAGAGCAAGGCAGACCGTTCGCCGACGTACGTGGACGTCCGGTGACCTGTGGTGCGCGTTCGCCAGCCTCCGTGCCTGTCCACCGACGTCCGCCGACTCGGGTACACCGTTGGACCGTGGTGCGGATGCCGTGCCGTCGTGAAGCGGTTTTCAAGACCATCTTGGCTATCCGGGGATCATGCCGTTCACCTGAACGTTCGCCCCCATGGGACCACGACCGTGTACAACGTCTCCACATATTCCCCACAGACACTCACCTGACCCGGGTGTTCGCGCCTGTCCGCTCACGCTGCCGTCAGCGTTCGCTGTCGCTAGAAAACAGGTAACGAGGGGCGGGAGGGTAGACCCCGCACGATCGGTGAGACTCACAAGACCTACCCAATCCGCGACCGCCGTGCCATCACCGGCTGGCTGTTGGCCTACTGGGCGTGCGCAAGGAGCTGGACCGCGCGTTCGGCCAGCAACCGGACCTCGGTCTGGACGTCCGTCCCGTCGATGATGAACTCGAAGATGCCCGGATCTGTGTAGTAGCGGTAGATCAACATCTCGAAATCCTCCGCCGTCGCATGGGTCATTCCTGTACGCGCGGCGAGCTCCAGGATGTCTCGCGAGTCCTTGCGACGCTGAGCGACCAGTTTCGTGGCGAGGAGGAACTCGTCCGAGGCGTATGTGACGCGAAGCCCTGGCCCGGCTACCGGCGTCGGCGCGTCTTCGGGCACTGGTGGCATCCACATGCTCGCGCGGGTGTTGAGCCAGTTCCGCGGAAGGCCGATCTCGGCAGCCAGCGCGCGAGCCTCGTCCATGACGATTTCATCGCGGGTGATCGCGTCGATGTCCTCTGTCTGTCGCAGGTACTTGCTCGAGCCGACGGCGATAGCGGCACCACCTACGATGAAGACCGATGCAGACGCGCCTCGCGAGCGGAGGCGCTCGTCGAGCTTGGCGAGCAGAGCGGTTATCTCGTCTGCCGTGAACTCGTAGCCTTCGGTCACGCGGTGACCAGGTCGCGGGCGGGGACGAAGACGTTGAGTTCTTTCAGGAACTCCGGGGTTTTGGCGATGACCTGTTCGCGAGTGAGAAACGGATGATCGGGAATCCACGGCTCGGGCAGGCACCTGGGCTCGCACCACGCGGGTGGTTCGACACCGACCTGGTCGAACTCGCGGCGTGTCAAAACGGCCAGCAGGGTGTCGAAACCGGCGCTCCCCGTCGACGGCGGGGCCGCCTCCCATGCGCAGACCGTGTCACCACCATCCTCGAGGAGCATGCGCAGGTGGTCGCGGCCCTGAAGAAGCATCCGCCATGCCCAGTCCTCGTCGTCGGTGTCGCGGATGATCTTAGCGGTGACCGGCGCGGACATTACCCGCGCACGACGTGTGGCGGCGAGGCCCTGGGCTATGCGCTGTGCGCGGAAACAGAACGCGGCGGTCGGCTTCGTCCTGCCGGAGCGGTAGGTGGAGAACCGGGAAGGCGAGGTCCCGAGCGCGGCGGCGAACTCGGCCTGGGTCAGGCCGCTGTCGGCAAGGGCACGGTCCAGCCAGGCCGTGACCTTGCGCGTGTCCCGATCGAGCTTCACGTGGCACCTCCCTGCTCCGAATTATCTCATCAGGCAACCAGGGTGGACGTCTGTCAAGCCGAGAGTGGACGTCTGCCGGCTCGGCTGTCAGTTTGGCTGTCAGGCCCATAAGGCGGGATCCAGAGGTAAAAATGATCTAGAGTCCCGTAGCTGTGATCGGTTGCGGGGCTCTGGCTTGCGGAGATGCGGCGCGCTTGGAGGGACTCGAACCCCCAACCTCTTGATCCGTAATCCTCAGCGATACGTCCATGGATGTCCACCGATATCCATCAGGGCAGGTCATGGCTTCGGGAACGTCCACCGGCGTCCGCCCCCGTTGCAGTACACATGCAGTACGGTGCCTGTCTGGCTGCCTGTGACGGAACGTGAGGAATCCGATCAAAGGTCGGGTCCGCCTGCTCGACGAGAGCCTGGGGCCGTGCTGGTCCTGGGAGGGTGAGCGCGAGCTGTAGTCGGGCAAGCACACGACCATCGGACAGTGCTGCGTCAGGTGGCGGCGGCAACATATCACCAGGTGTGGTGGCCAGCCTGCGACCAGCCGATGTATACGATCGCTGGCCGGTTGCCCGAGTGGGACGAGCGCCAGGGCGGCTATGTCGATCCGGCCACGGCCGAACCGCTGCCGACGTGGGATGAGGCGTTGGAGGCAATCGGGGACGATGACCCGCCGTCGCACGTCGTCCGTTTCGGGCCTCAGCTGCGCGCCGACGGCGTGACGGCGAACTCGGCGCAGGTTGGCCGAATGATCGGTTATCTCACCAAGTACCTGACAAAGGCGCTGGACGTCTGCCACGAGGTGACCACCGACGCCCAGCGTCGCCACGTCGATCGACTCGCTGAGGCGCTGCGGTTCGAGGCGTGTGCGCCGACCTGCGCGAACTGGCTACGCTACGGCATCCAACCACGCAACCCCCGGCCCAGACTGACGCCAGGCTACTGCAAGGGCAAGGCCCACAGGCAAGCCACACTCGGGTTCGGAGGGCGCCGGGTTCTTGTCTCTCGTCGGTGGTCGGGAAAGTCGCTCAGCGACCACCGTGTCGACCGACGAGAGTGGATCGCGGCTCAGCTCGCCGTGCTCGGCCGGACCATGCCTGACCCGTCCCGGTTGATCTGGCTGCCCGCCCATCCCGGTGATCCCGGCGTCCCGCGCCGCGAATACCTGATCATGCGGGGGATAGCGGACCGGATCCGGTGGCGGGCCGAACTCCAGACGGCGGCGAACGCTCCTCCCGATGTCGGACCATCATCACCAGCGATCGTCCCGGCGGCCTGACTGGCCAGCCGCCCGACACATCCGACATGTACCCACCTGTGTGGGTAAACCGTGGCCAAGATCTGGAATGGGCAGACCACAGCGGCTACGATTAGCCCCATGACCAGGACATACCTGAGTGCCCCCGGCAGGATTCGAACCTGCGCACCCGCCTCCGGAGGGCGGTGCTCTATCCCCTGAGCTACGGGGGCTTCAGGGCAAGCGGGTATACCGTACCAGGACCGCGACGGTGGCCGCGTAGACGGGTCGCCGTAAGCTCCCGATGTGTATTGCGCCCCCCCACGTGTCCTCGTTGTCGATGATGACGCGGTGATCCGTCAGCTCGTGGTGGTCAACCTTGAGCTGGAGGGCTTCGAGGTGCACACCGCGATCGACGGGCTGGACTGCCTCGAGCGGGTGCGGGACATCGCGCCACAGGTGATCACATTGGATGTCATGATGCCTCACCTGGACGGCTGGGACGTGATCGCTCGGCTGCGCGACGACCCTGAGACAGCGGACATCCGGGTGATCCTGCTGTCCGCCCGTGCCCAGGCCGCCGATCTCAGGCGCGGGAAGCGTCTTGGCGTCGACTACTACCTCACGAAGCCGTTCGACCCGGATGAGCTGATCGGGGTTGTGCGCAGGCTGGCCGGCCACGGCCAGACCGTCTGACACGCGGGCCGCTGGAGCGCGGGCTGCCTGCCGTCGACAGCGTGATGATCGGTGGCGATCGGTTCCGCTGTCCCGTGCCACTACCGCCGCCCACCGCCGATAACATCACGCCATGACTCCCGACGGCCTCGCGGAAGTTCTGCGGGCCATCATCGGGCAGCTGGTCGCGGACGGCGCGCTTGATGTGGTGATCCCCACGGTGGTGCCGGTCGAGCGCCTCAGATTTTTTGATCGTGGTGATTACGCCACGCCGATCGCGCTGCGCCTCGCCCGCTCGGCCCGGCGATCACCGCGCGAGGTCGCCGAGGCGGTCGCGGGCCGGTTGCGCCAGGATCAGGCGGTGGCCGCGGTGGCGGTGGCCGGTCCCGGTTTCCTCAACATCCGGCTGGCTGGCGGGGCTCTCGGCGAGATCGCACGTACGGTCGTGCGCGCGGGCGGCAGTTACGGATGCGGCCCGGCTGTGAAGGGCTGGCGCGGTCCGCCCGAGGCCTGCGCCACCCGGGCGAACGCCGAGACCGGGTACGCACACCCGGCCGGCCCGGTCACCCTTGCCGCCGCGCGCCGAGCAGCCGTGGCGGACGCATCGGCTCGGCTGCTCGACGCGGCCGGCGGTCAGGGCGGCGGTCTTGCCGGGATCGGTGCGGTCACCGCGGCGGCGGGCGAGGCTCAGCCGGGGCGGCCTGGCGGCGTCCGTCGTGACCGCGGGCCCATCGGGCAGCGGGTGACGCTGACCCGCGGCGGTGCGCCGGTGCGGACGCCGGCATCGGCCGGGGGACCGCCCCTGATCGATGATCTGGTGGATGCCGTCGGCGCCGACGCCGCCCGTTACTGGCTCGTCCGTGTTCCGCTGGACAGCGCCCTCGTTCTCGACCTGGACGTCATCGCCGGCCAGACGGATGACAACCCGTTTTTCTGTGTCCAGCACGCCCATGCCCGGATCCGCGCGCTGCTGCGCAGTGCCGGAGAGCTGGGACTGTCCCTGGATGCGGAGGGCGCCGATGTGCTGTTGCTGACCCATCCGCGCGAAGGCGACCTGCTGCGGGCGTTGGGTGAGCTGCCGAGGGTCGTGCGGACCGCGGCCGATCGCCGGGCGCCGTACCGGGTGGCGCGTTACCTCGAGGAACTCGCCGGCACGTACCGCCGTTTTCACGGCGTCTGCCGGGTACTGCCGCAGGGGGACGAGCGGGCGGGTGCGCTGGGCGGAGCGCGGCTGCTCCTGGCTGAGGCGACCAGGACCGTGCTTGCGAGTGGCCTGCGGCTGCTGGGAGTGCCGGCCCTGACGAGGATGTGACTGTTCGTGCGCGACGCGGATACGCGTGATGAGGATGTGACTGTTTGTGCGTGATGTGATCTATCTCGCCCAGCATCAGACGCAGCTGGAGGAAGGGCTGTGGCCGGCGTCCGCCGTTCTGGACACGGACGGTGTGCTGCGGGTCGGCGGGCTGCGGGTTGACGCGCTCGCCGCCGAGTTCGCCACGCCCGCCTACATCCTGGACACGGAGGACTTCCGGGCGCGTTGCCGGGCGTGGCGCTCCGCTTTCGCAGACGGGGACGTCTACTACGCGGGCAAGGCGTTGCTGTCGCGTTCCATCGCCCGATGGGTGCTCGCCGAAGGGCTCTCGCTGGATGTCTGCACAGGTGGTGAGCTGGGCATCGCGGAAGCGGTGGGCTTTCCGCCCGAGCGGCTGCTCTTCCACGGCAACAACAAGTCCACCGCTGAGCTGCGGCGGGCGGTCGCCTACGGCGTAGGGCGGATCGTCGTCGACTCGTTCGTGGAGATCTCCCGGCTGGCGGCGGTGGCCGCGCGGGCCGGCGTGCGCCAGCGGGTGTTCGTCCGGGTCACACCCGGAGTGGAGGCTCACACCCACCACTACGTGGCCACCGGGCAGGAGGACCAGAAGTTCGGCTTCTCCCTGGCCAGCGGTGCCGCGGCCGAGGCGATCAGTCAGGTGCTGGCCGCGCCCGAGCACCTTGAGCTCGTCGGGACCCACGCGCACATCGGCTCGCAGATTTTCGACACCGCCGGTTTCGGGCTGGCCGCCCATCGGATGGTGGGGCTGCTGGCCGCCGTTCGCGATGCCCACGGGGCCGAACTGCCTGAGCTCGATCTCGGCGGTGGCCTGGGGATCGCCTACACCGGCGAGGACGCGCCACTGGAGGTCGCGGAAGTCGCGGACCGGCTCCGCGCGATCGTCGGCAAGGAGTGCGCCGCGGCCGGACTCGCCGTCCCGCGGCTGGCGGTCGAACCGGGCCGGGCCATCAGTGGCCCGACCGCGATCACGCTGTACGAGGTCGGGACGGTCAAGGAACTGCCGGGGCTGCGTACCTATGTCAGCGTCGACGGCGGGATGAGCGACAACATCCGTACCGCGCTGTATGATGCACGCTACACGGCCCGCCTTGTCTCTCGGCGCAGCATGGCTGCACCCCGCGTGGTGACGCTGGTGGGCAAGCATTGCGAGTCCGGCGACGTCATCGCCCACGATGTGGCGCTGCCTGCCGACATCCGGCCTGGCGATCTTGTCGCTGTGCCGGCGAGCGGGGCGTACCACCGGTCCATGGCAAGCAACTACAACCATGTTCCGCGGCCACCTGTTGTCGCGGTCGGCGCCGGCCGGGCTCGCATGATCGTCCGCAGGGAGACCGAGATGGACATGCTGCGTCTTGACATCGACGAAGCGGGCATCCCCGAGCCCGACCCCGAGATCGACGGGGTCGAGCGCGGGGATGCCCGGACCGGCGTCGGTGTGGCTGTCCGGGGCGGCGCGCGTCCGGGCGACGGCGGGGCGAACGCACGATGAGGAATCCATGACGAGAACCACATGGTGAGGAACGCGGGATGAGGATTGCCCTGCTCGGGTGCGGTGTGGTCGGGGGTGAGGTCGTCCGGCTCCTGCACACCCACGCCGAGGACCTCGCCGCTCGGGTGGGCGCGCCCCTGGACCTCGCCGGTATCGCGGTCCGCCGCCTGTCGGTGGTCCGCGACCTGCCGGTCGATCCAAGGATCTTCACCACGGATGCGGAAGGGCTCGCGACCCGGGAGGACATCGACATTGTCGTCGAGGTGGTGGGCGGCATCGAGCCGGCCCGCACCTGGCTGCACGCGGCGCTCGGCGCGGGAAAATCGGTGGTGACCGCGAACAAGGCGCTGCTGGCCACCCACGGTGCCGCGCTGTACGGTGCGGCGGCCGAACACGGCGTGGACCTCTACGACGAGGCCGCGGTCGCCGGTGCGATCCCGCTGCTGCGCCCGCTGCGGGAGAGCCTCGCCGGTGATCGCGTCCGACGGGTGCTCGGCATCGTCAACGGCACCACCAACTTCATCCTCACCCGGATGGACGAAACCGGTGCCGGGTTTGCCGAGGCGCTCGACGAGGCGACCACCCTCGGATATGCGGAGGCCGACCCGAGCGCGGACATCGATGGATTCGACGCCGCCGCCAAGGCCTCGATCCTTGCGCAGCTCGCCTTTCATACCCGGGTCACGCTGGCCGACGTCTATCGGGAGGGCATCGGCGGCGTCACCGCCGCGGACATCGCCAGCGCCCGCGCGATGGGGTGCACGGTCAAGGCGCTGGCCATTGCCGAACGGTCACCGCAGACGCCGGGCGTGAGTGTGCGGGTGCATCCGGCGATGATTCCCCGTTCCCATCCGCTCGCCGGAGTCCGGGAGGCGTTCAACGCCGTGTTCGTCGAGGCGGATGCGGCTGGGCAACTGATGTTCTACGGTCGCGGGGCGGGCGGTTCACCGACCGCCTCCGCGGTGTTGGGCGATCTGGTGGCGGTGGCGCGCAACCGGCTGGCCGGCCGCCGGGGTCCGGGCGAGTCGGCCTACGCCGAGCTGCCTGTGCTGCCAATAGGCGCCACCGTGACCCGTTACCACATCAACCTGGATGTGACGGACAAGACCGGAGTGCTCGCCTCGGTCGCCGCCGCATTCGCCCATCGGGACGTTTCCATACAGAGTGTCCGCCAAGACGGCCATGGCGACGACGCGAGTCTTGTTCTGATCACGCACAGCGCCAGTGACGCGGCACTGTCCGCGACAGTCGAGGAGCTGCGGGAACTGGACGTCGTCCGGGCGGTCGCGGGTGTGATGCGGGTAGAGGGAGGTGAGCTGTGACGACATCGCCAGTGGCGGCATCGCAGCCGCAGCCGCGGATGACGGGCATGCCCGCGGCCGCGGCCGCGGCTGGAGGAGCTCCGGGCTCGGTCAACCGCAGCCGGCGGGTGTGGCGCGGCGTGATCGAGGAATATCGGGACCGCCTGCCGGTCTCCGCGGACACCCCGGTGGTGACCCTCCGGGAAGGCGGAACCCCGCTGCTGCCGGCGGAGCATCTCTCCGCGGTGACCGGGTGTGAGGTCCATCTCAAGGTCGAGGGTTCCAATCCGACCGGCTCGTTCAAAGACCGTGGGATGACCATGGCGATCAGCCGCGCGGTCGAGGCGGGCTCGCAGGCGGTGATCTGCGCGTCGACCGGTAACACCAGCGCGAGCGCCGCCGCGTACGCGGCTCGTGCCGGGCTGACCTGCGCCGTGCTCGTACCCAGCGGAAAGATCGCGTTAGGGAAGCTGGCGCAGGCGCTGGTGCATGGGGCACGGCTCCTGCAACTTGACGGCTCCTTCGACGACTGCCTGCGGGTCGCCAGGGACCTTGCCGAAACCTTTCCGGTCACCCTCGTCAATTCGGTCAACCCGTTCCGCCTGGAAGGGCAGAAGACCGCTGCCTTCGAGATCGTCGAGGATCTGGGCGCGGCGCCCGATGCCCACTGCCTGCCGGTCGGGAACGCCGGGAACATCACCGCTTACTGGCGCGGCTATGTCGAGGACGACACACTCCACGGTTCCGGCCGGCCCCGCATGCATGGTTTCCAGGCGGCCGGCGCCGCGCCCATCGTGCGTGGCAGTGTGGTCACCACACCGCAGACGATCGCTACCGCGATCCGGATCGGCAACCCCGCGTCATGGGCTTTCGCGCTGGATGCCCGGGATGCCTCGGGTGGCGCCATCGACGCGGTCGACGACCGTCAGATCCTCTCGGCCTACCGGCTGCTCGCGCACAAGGAAGGCGTGTTCGTCGAACCGTCCAGCGCGGCGAGCGTGGCGGGGCTTCTCCAGGCGCGTGCCGCCGGCCTCATCCAGGCCGGCGAACGGGTCGTGTGCACGGTGACCGGCAACGGGCTCAAGGACCCGGACTGGGCGATCAGCGGAGCGGCCAAGCCGGTGACCATACCGGCGACGGCTGCCGCCGCGGCCGTGGCTCTTGATCTGCGGCGGTCATGAGCCGTGCGCCCCGGGCTCCGGTGCCGGCCAGAGTCAGCGTGCGGGTGCCGGCGACCAGCGCGAACCTTGGGCCGGGTTTTGACGCCTGTGGGCTTGCGCTGGGCCTTTACGACGATCTGACGGTCGTTGTGACGGAGTCGGGCCTGTCGATTGACGTGACCGGCGAGGACGATGGCACCAGAGACGAGAGCCACTTGGTCGCGCGCGCGTTGCGGGCTGGGCTGGACGCGCTCGGCCTCGGGCCGACCGGGCTGAGCCTGACCTGTATCAACCGCATCCCGCATGGCCGTGGACTCGGTTCGTCGGCCGCGGCCATCGTGGCGGGCCTCCTTGCCGCGAGCGCGTTGGGCGGGGGCCATCTGAGCACCGCGGACGTCTTCGCGCTCGCCTGTCAGATCGAGGGTCATCCGGACAACATCGCCCCTGTCCTCTACGGTGGATTCACCGTGGCTTGGTACGATAATGGCGGTCGCCCGCAGGCAGTTCGAATCGATCCGCCAGATGATCTACAGCCTGTAGTCTTCATTCCCGCCCACCGCCAGTTGACGTCTGTGGCGCGGGCGGTATTGCCGGCTAACGTGCCGCATGTCGACGCCGCGGTTAATGCGGGGCGTGCGGCTTTGTTAGCAGTGGCGATGTCAGGAACCCTGTCTCCGGAGACGTTGCCTGCACAGACGTTGGGGATCCAGGCTGGCGGTCAGGAGTGGGCAGGCCGGCCTGGCGAGAGCCATCTTCCTGGCGGTCAGCCCGGCGCCAGCCGGTTGGGTACGGCGTCCTGGCTGGACGCGTTGGTGGCGGCTACCGACGACCGGCTGCACCAGCCTTACCGCCTGCCGTCCATGCCTGAGACCCGCGATCTGCTCGGACGGCTGCGAGCGGCGGGCCTGGCGGCCGTGCTGTCGGGTTCTGGACCGACGGTGCTGGCGCTGGCCGTGGGGGCGGAGCAGGCCGAGGCTGCCCGCGCATGTGGCGGGGACAGCTTCACCGTGTTCAATCTGCCTGTGGACAGGAACGGAGCACGGGTCGAGCTCGTCGCGGGCTGACGCCGTCGGTTCGGGTTCCACCCGGCCCGGTGTCCGAAACCCCCATCCGCACCGCGGGCCAGATCCTCGTTGAGGGCGACATCCAGCCGAAATGGTCGCGGCTCGGGTTGGAAACGGAGGACTCCGAAGCAATGCCCCTCGAAGGTTGTTGCCCAGATGACTCCGTCTGGATAGTCTGATGACTGCACTCGCTGCCGCCGCGGCGCGTGCTCGCCCGCCGGTGCTACCGGTTCATCGTAGCCGGATCATGGTGCCGGAACTTGGTGCCTCAGCCTCGTCATCGAAGCCTCGGCCAGCACCGACAAGTCCTCAGCGGGATTGACGAGTTCGCACGCGGCGCTCAGCCGTTAGCGCCGTCCACGGGCGCTCTGCTTGCCTACCTGGCGCTGAACATCGTTTCCACATGGGATGCCCGGGCGAAGAAGGTCAACAAGCGTCACCCGGCTCCCTTGAGCCGGTCCCTTCAGGGAAGGAACATCTTGAGCGACACCACCGACGTGCTGCCTGACAGCGCACGTGAGTCCGCGGAGCCCCAGACACCGACGTCGTCCGTGGACGCTGGTTCTCCGCGACGCCGGCGGTCAGGCACCGGCCTTTCAGCCATGCTCCTGCCGGAGCTGCAGGCCATGGCAAGTTCGTTGGGTATTCAGGGCGTGGGACGCCTGCGAAAGGGGCAGCTCATCGCGGCCATCCAGAACGTTCAGACTCCCGCCGGCGCCGCCGCAGGTGCGGCTGCCACCGCCGCCCGGCCGGCCGCGGCCGCCGCTGAGGCGCAACCGGCCCCGCAGCCGGCCCGGAGTACCTCAGCTTCGTCCACAAAGGCAGGGGACGCTGTCAATCCTCCGGTCTCCTCCAATCCTCCGCTCTCCGCGCCCTCAACCGAGGCAGCGGCCCCGGCCGAGGGCGCTATGCGTGTCCGGACCCGCCGTGGGGCTTCTCGGGCATCGGGCAGCCCGTCCACAGCCGGTGGTGAGCAGACGACACTGACCGACGCGCTGTCTGGCTCGCGGGAGACCCGTGGTGGGGCGAGCGCGCCCGGTCCGGAGAGCGGATCCGAGAATGTGCGGGCCGCCAGCACGGAAGAAGCCGCGCCGGGTGCCGCGTCGCCGGTGGTCACCACCCCAGCCACAGCGCCGTCCACCACTCCAGCGGAACCGTCGGTGGCCGGCGTGCCCGTCACGTCGGTGGCCGAGCCGGCCAGTGTTCCTCGCGTGTCGGAGAACGGCAGCGGGCGTGGCCGAGACGACAGGCGTGAGCGTCAGCAGGTCGACGGGGAGCGTGCCTCGGTTGACCGTCCCGTCGCCGCTGAGCGCCAGGGGCGCCAGCAGGGCGACCGGGGACGGGGCTCGGCTGATCGTGGCCAGGCCGATCGTGGCCAGGCTGA
>NZ_CAKJTR010000019.1:42242-43755 GCF_917627355.1 Protofrankia sp. Cj3
AGGCTGATCGTGGCCAGGCTGATCGTGCCCAGGCCGATCGCGGCCAGGCCGATCGCGACGACGAATTCGGTGGCGGGAATCGGCGTAACCGCGGCCGGTTCCGGGAGCGGGGCCGTAACCGTGGCCGCCAGGGTGGCGGTTTCAGCGAGTCGGAGCCGATTGTCCGCGAGGACGATGTTCTGGTCCCGGTCGCGGGTATTCTTGACGTTCTCGACAACTACGCGTTTGTGCGCACGAGCGGTTACCTGACGGGCCCGACCGACGTCTATGTGAGCTTGGCCCAGGTCCGCCGCCATGGCCTGCGCCGCGGTGACGCGATCACCGGCGTCGTCCGGGCGCCGCAGGAGGGCGAGCAGCGGCGGGACAAGTACAACGCATTGGTCCGGCTCGACACGGTGAACGGGCTGGAGCCCGACGAGGCGCGAAACCGTCCCGAGTTCACCAAGCTCACCCCGCTCTACCCGCAGGAGCGGCTGCGGTTGGAGACCGAGCCGCAGCTGCTGACCACCCGGGTGATCGACCTGGTGATGCCGCTCGGTAAGGGGCAGCGCGCGCTGATTGTCAGCCCGCCCAAGGCGGGTAAGACGATGGTGCTGCAGGCCATCGCGAACGCGATCACCACGAACAACCCGGAATGCCACCTCATGGTCGTTCTCGTCGATGAACGTCCGGAGGAGGTGACCGACATGCAACGGTCGGTCAAGGGCGAGGTCATCGCCTCGACGTTCGACCGACCGCCGTCGGACCACACCAGCGTCGCCGAACTGTCCATCGAGCGGGCCAAGCGCCTGGTGGAACTGGGTGAGGACGTCGTCGTGCTGCTCGACTCGATCACTCGGCTCGGGCGGGCCTACAACCTGGCCGCACCCGCGTCCGGTCGGATCCTGTCGGGTGGCGTGGACTCCACGGCGCTCTACCCGCCGAAGCGTTTCCTCGGCGCGGCCAGGAACATCGAGAACGGCGGGTCGTTGACGATCATCGCCACGGCCCTGGTGGAGACGGGCTCCACGATGGATACTGTGATCTTCGAGGAGTTCAAGGGGACCGGCAACGCCGAGCTCAAGCTCGATCGCAAGATCGCCGATAAGAGGATCTTCCCCGCGATCGATGTCGACCCCTCCGGAACCCGTAAGGAGGACATCCTGCTTGCGCCGGACGAACTTGTGATCATGCACAAGCTGCGGCGGGTTCTGCACACGTTGGAGTCGCAGCAGGCGCTTGACCTTCTGCTGGAGCGGCTGAAGAAGACGCGGACGAACTACGAGTTCCTGATGCAGATCGCGACTGCCACTCCGGGCCAGGACTGAGAACCCGTTGTGCGGACCCCCTGGGCAGCGTCCACACGGTGCTGTCCCTGGATGGCCGGAAGCTTCTGGCAGACTGGAACGCTGAGACCCGGCACCGGTTCACGTCCTCGCGTCCGCGACAGGGCGACCCGGCGGCCACTTCGGGAAGAAGGATCATGAAGGCTGATATTCATCCGGCGTACCGTGAGACCACGGTTGTCTGCACC
>NZ_CAKJTR010000020.1:0-827 GCF_917627355.1 Protofrankia sp. Cj3
GGCTGGCCTCGCGCCCGCCGGCCGCGGAGACCGAGGCGGTGGCCGGGCTCGCCGCGCTGTCGGCCGCGAGCGGGGCCCGCCTGCACGTCCTGCACCTGTCCGCGGCGGCGGCTCTGGATGACGTGCTCGCCGCCCGCGACGCCGGGCTCGCGCTGACGGCGGAGACCTGCCCGCATTATCTGGCGTTCACCGCCGAGGAGATCCCCGATGGCGCGACTCTGTACAAGTGCGCGCCGCCGATCCGGGGGGAGCGCAACCGGGAGGCGCTGTGGCAGGGCCTCGCCGCGGGCCTGTTCGCCGGGGTGGTGACCGACCACTCACCCGCCACGCCACAGCGTAGGGCGATCACGTCAGGCGACTTCGCGCAGGCGTGGGGCGGGATCGCGTCGGTGCAGCTCGGCCTCGCCGCGGTGTGGACCCAGGCTCGCCGCCGCGGTCATGACCTGGCCGATCTGGCCCGCTGGATGTGCACCGGACCAGCCGATCTCGTCGGCCTGGGGCACAAGGGCCGGATCGTCCCGGGCGCGGACGCCGACCTCGTCGTGATCGACCCGGACAGGTCCTTTGTCGTCGATCCCGCGAAGCTGGCCCATCGCCATCCGCTCACCCCCTACGCTGGGCGGACGCTGCACGGCGTGGTGCGTGCAACCTACCTGCGCGGTGAACGTGCCGACGGCGACCGGCCGCCGCGCGGCCGCCTGCTGTCGAGATGAGCCCGATGGCGTGCCCCACATCGCGCACCCGCGTTCCGCACCCCCGCGTTCCGCACACCCATCCCGAATATCGGCGGCCCGCGCACCCGGCGGCGGACCCGACCCGCAGGAGAA
>NZ_CAKJTR010000020.1:968-4254 GCF_917627355.1 Protofrankia sp. Cj3
GCGGACCCGACCCGCAGGAGAAGAGGAGCAGTGAGCGACGCACCCGATCTTACGAACCTTGTCGACCTTGCCGCCGCCAGGTTCGGCGGATCGGTGGTGGTTGTCAACGACGAGTTCTTCGCACTCGCCGAACGGATGCTGCTGCCCGAGCCGCCGACCGCCCGGCCGGGCGTCTTCACCGAGCGGGGCGCGTGGACGGACGGCTGGGAGACCCGCCGCCGCCGTGAGCCGTACGGCGCGGACTGGGCGATCGTCCGGCTCGGCGCGCCCGGTGTGGTCCGAGCGGTGACCGTCGACACCACCCATTTCACCGGGAACGCACCGGAGTCGGTCGAGCTGCACGGTGCCACGCTGGGCGGTTACCCCTCCGCGGCCGAGGTCGCCGAGGCATCGGTCAGCTGGGTGCCGCTGGTGCGCCGGACACCGGTCCGATCGGACGCGGTCAATGTTCTGCCGGTCGAACGGGCTGGCCACACCCGTGTCACCCACGTACGGCTCACCATCCACCCGGACGGCGGGGTGGCGCGGCTCCGCGTGCACGGAACAGTGATCGCGGACCCCCGTCTGCTGGACCGGGTCACCTCCGACCTGGCCGCGGCGTACCTCGGCGGGGTGGTGGTGGCGTGCAGCGACATGCATTACGGCGACCGGCACAACCTCAACGCGTCCGGAGACGCGCGGGTGATGGGGGAGGGCTGGGAGACCCGCCGCCGGCGGGGAATGGGCCACGACTGGGCCGTCGTCCGGCTCGCCACCACAGGCCAGATGATCAGGGCGGAAGTCGACACCCGCCACTTCCACGGCAACGCGCCCCGGGCCGTGGCGCTGTGGGCCGCGTCCGCCCCGGAGCTGTTCCAGAGCGACGACATCTCCTCGATCACCGAGTGGCAGCCGCTGCTGCCACAGGTGCGGGTGCAGCCGAACACGCAGCACCTGTTCGACCTGGAGGTGCCGGTGGAGGCCACCCATGTCCGGGTGGACGCCATCCCCGACGGGGGGCTGGCCCGGCTGCGCCTCATCGGCACCCCGACTCCGGCGGGCCGCCAGGAGCTGGCCATGCGCTGGTTCAACGCGCTGTCCCCAGGGGCGCTCCATGCCGAGCTGCTGGGTTGCTGCGGCTCGGAGGAGTGGGCGGCCGCGGTCACCGACAGCCGGCCGTACCCGACCCTCGAGGCGCTCCTCAACGCGGCCCGCGATCACTGGCAGCGGCTCACCGAGGCCGACTGGCTGGAGGCGTTCACCGCGCACCCACGCATCGGTGAACGCGGTGCCCTGCTGCCGGCGCCGACCACGTCCAGCCGGGCCGTGGTGGCTGGCCTGGACGCCCCCCGCCGGGAGCAGGCCGCGGTGGACAACGCCAGCCTCGACCTGAAGGCGGCCCTGGTCGCGGGCAACCAGGAGTATGAGGATCGCTTCGGCTACATCTTCCTGGTGCGTGCGGCGGGACGCAGCGCCGAGGAGATCCTGGGCCTGCTGCGTGAGCGGTTGGGCAACGACCCGGCTACCGAGCTACAGGTCGCCGCCGGCCAGCAGGCCGAGATCACCGCGTTGCGGCTACAACGGCTGATCAGCGGTTCGTAACCGTCCGGTTGCCCCGTGCCCGGGCATGATGCCTGGGTGACCCTCTCCACGCATGTGATCGACACCGCCGCCGGAGCCCCGGCCGACGGGGTGCCAGTTGGACTGGAACGGATGATTGTCGGCTTCGACGGCGACGCCCGCGGGTGGCGGCTGGTCACATCCGCGGTGACCGACGAGGACGGGCGGGTGCGGGATCTCTCGCTGGACGGGCCGGGTGCGTGGCGGCTGGTGTTCGACACCGCGTCCCGCTCGACGTTTTTCCCGGAGGTCGTGATCACTTTTGTTGTCACCGATCCGGCGCGGCATCACCACGTGCCACTGCTGCTCTCACCCTTCGGCTTCTCCAGCTACCGCGGCAGCTGAGCGCCGGCCGGAGAAGCTGAGCGCCGGGCGCGGAGATTTTTCGCCACCGTAGGCACCCGGGGCGTGCGTCCAGCAGCCTTATGCCCCAGGGGTCGCAAATTGCGCCTATTCTGTTACGATTTGCTGCCGAGAGTGTCCATGAATGGATCTTCTCCGGGGCCGTCCCGTTTCCCGTGGCCGCCCCACGTGTCGTGGATCGTGCGGCGGAAGGGGTTGCGCCGGGGGGTCCGAGCCGGGTCGATCCATCCCGGTGGGATCCATTCGGGGATGCCGTCGCCACCGAACTGGATCTCCCAGTCGCTATGATGTGACAGGCGGTGATGCCGGCCGCATACCAGTGTGAGGTTGTCCAGGGCGGTACGACCCCCCTGCGACCATTCGATCACGTGGTGGGCTTCGCACCAGCCCGACGGCCGGTCACAGCCCGGGAAGGAACAACAGCGGTCCCGGACGGCCAGCGCCCGGCGCAGGCCGGGGGGCACGATCCGCTGGCTGCGACCCACATCCAACGGCACCCCGGCAGGGCCGAGCAGAACCCGGGTGATCTCAGCGTCGCAGCGCAGCCGGGCCAGGACCGCAGCGGGTAACGGAAGGCCCCAGCTGGTCTGCGCGGGCGCCGCGCCGGGTTCACCGAGAAACGCGGACAGCGGCGCCAGCACAGCGATGTGAGGGCGTTGCCCGCCCTGGGCGGGCAGGGTTCCGGTGTCCAACGCCCGAGCGATCAGCTCGACCAGCGCGTCGGCACGGCGGCGCGCCGCCGACCGGGTGTCCCGCGGCTCGTCACCACCCGCGCCGCCCACACTGCCGTCGCCGATGGTGGCCGCACCGTCGTCGTCGGCACCGCTCGTGCCGCTGGTGGGTCGGGGGGCCGCGAGCGGGTCGAGTGCCGCCCGCAGCATCGCGGCGGCCTCGGCGTCCAGCGTGCCGCGGATCCGGGTGGTGCCCGCCCCGGTATCGGTCAGCCACAGCTCCCGCACGTCGGCCGGATCCTTCTCCTGACCCGGCTCCGGGTCCTGATCGGCCAGCTGGGTGATCAGGAACGCGCCCAGCCGGGCCAGTTCCGCCGGGTCGAACACCTCGGCCTGGGCGAGCAGGAACGCCTCCGCCTCCCCGACCATCGCCGCCGGGGCACCCGCGGGTAGCGCGCGGATCGTTCGCACGATCGCCCACGCCTGCTCCGCGGAGATGCTCCCAGCGCGCAGGGCCTGCCCGGTCGCGGCCTGTGGCCCGTCCAGGGCGGCGGCGAGCTCGACGAGCATCCGGGCGTCCCCAGGACGTAGCCGCAGCCGATGGCGGAGCAGGGTGGCGGTGCTGGTGGCGCCGTGGCGGGCGGCGAGATCGC
>NZ_CAKJTR010000020.1:4654-7287 GCF_917627355.1 Protofrankia sp. Cj3
AACGATAACCCGAAACGCCCACAAAATCGAACATTTGTTCGTGCAAGCTGCAAATATTAGCCCGGTCGGCGCGGTCTCGCCCGTGCCGACCGGTGAGCCCCGCATCCAGGCGCGGCGGACCAGGTCGGCGTGGCGTCGCCAGGCCGCGTGCACCGCGGCCCGGTCCCCGACGGGCAGCAGGTTGGACGAGCCGTTGATGGTTCTGCGAATGGGACAAACGGCCCAATTTTCTGCAGGAAAACATGACCATAATTCATGTATTAAGGATCTATCCCTGTAGTACTACCCCAGCCCCTGGATACGTGCGGCAATCATGCGGTGGCGGCGCAGCATCTCGGCAAGGCCGGGATGCACAGGCATCCCGTCGGCCACCACCGTCCTCCCCGCGACGACGGTGTGCCGGGCGGCGACCGGCCCGCAGCGCAGCCACGCCTCCACCGGGTCGGTCAGCGCCCCGGCAAAGCTGATCCCGTCCAGTGGCCAGACCACCAGATCACCGACCGCGCCGACGGACAGCTCACCGATCTCACCGGTCCGTCCGAGGCAGCCCGCGCCGCCACGGGTGGCCATCTCGAGCGCATCCCGGGCGGACATGGACGCGGCCCCGCCGCGGACCCGTCCCAGCAGCATTGCCGTGCGGGCCTCCAGCCACAGCGACGCGGCGTCCGCCGAGGAGGAGCCGTCACAGCCGAGCCCGACCGGTACACCCGCGGCCCGCAGCCGCGTGACCGGTGCCAGCCCGCCGCCGAGGATCATGTTGCTGCTCGGGCAGTGCGCGACCCCGGTACCCCACGCGCCGAGCCGGGCGACCTCAGCCGGGTTCGGGCAGATGCAGTGGGCGACCCAGGCCCGGTCGCCTCCCCAGCCGACGTCTTCGAAGTGCTCGACCGGACGCCGGCCGTAGGTCGCCAGGCAGTAGGCGTCCTCGTCGGGGTCCTCGGCGAGATGGGTGTGCAGCCGCACGTCGAGACGTTCGGCGAGTTCGGCGGTGGCCCGCATCAGCTCGGGGCTCACCGAGAACGGTGAGCAGGGCGCCAGCGCGATGCGGACCATGGCGCCGTGGGAGGGATCGTGGTGGGCGGCGACAAGCGCCGCGGAGGCGCTGAGGATCTCATCGGGATCCTGGACGATCGAGTCCGGCGGTAGCCCACCGTCCTTTACTGACAGTGACATCGATCCCCGGGCTGGATGGAACCGCATGCCCAGCGCGCGGGCCGCGGCGATCTCGGCCGAGATCAGGTCACCGGCGCCGCGGGGGTGGACGTACAGGTGGTCGGTGGTGGTCGTGCACCCGCCGAGCGCCAGCTCGGTCAGGCCGACGTAGGCCGAGACGTGCACGGCCTCCTCGTCCAGGCGCGCCCACAGCGGGTAGAGCGTGCGCAGCCAGGTGAACAGCGCCGCGGACACCGACGGCGCAAAGGACCGGGTGAGGTTCTGGAAGATGTGATGGTGGGTGTTGACCAGGCCGGGGGTGACCAGGCAGCCGGCCGCGTCCAGGGTGCGGTGCGCCGCCGGGAGCGGGTCGCGCGCCGCGCCGACAGCGCTGACCAGCCCATCGGTCACCGCGACCCACCCGCCAGGCAGCTCGCGGCGCTGGTCGTCGACCGTCACCACCATGTCGGCGCCGCACACAAGCAGGTCGACGGGCGCTTCGACGCGCCGGGGGGTCGACCGGGCGGCCGGCTGGTCGGCCGGCTGGGCGGCCAGGTGAGCGGTCATGGGGGCTGATTCTGCTACTACGGTGGAATCGTGACGGCGCGCTTCGATCGGACGGAGTGTGACAGCGGGTTGGGCATTGTGGAGATCGACGACCCGGCCGACGAACGGGTCCGTGACTATGTCGGGCTGACCGACGTGGCCCTGCGCCGGCGGCGGGAGCCGGCGGAGGGGCTGTTCATCGCGGAGGGCGAGATGGTCATCGACAGGGCCCGTCGTGCTGGTTACCGTCCGCGTTCATTGCTGGTCGGGCCGTCGAAGCTCGCGCTGGTGCCGGACGATCTCGACCCGGGCATCCCGGTCTACCTCGCCGGGCCGGACGTGCTTGCCACGATCACCGGGTTCGAGGTGCACCGTGGGGCGCTGGCCTCCATGTGCCGTCGCCCGTTGATCCCGTTGGGGGACGTGCTGGACACGGCCGACCGGATACTGGTCTGCGAGGACATCGTCAGCCATACGAACCTCGGAGCGATCTTCCGGTCGGCGGCGGGGCTCGGGATGGACGCGGTTCTGCTCAGCCCGCGATGCGCTGATCCGCTGTACCGGCGGTCGGTGCGGGTGTCGATGGGCGAGGTGTTCGCGGTGCCGTACGCCCGCATCGATCCGTGGCCGGCGGCGCTGTCGCTGCTGATGGACCACGGGTTCGCGGTGGTCGCGCTCACGCCGTCCCCGGACGCGGTGGCGCTCGACGAGTTCAGCGCCCGGCCGTACGAGAAGCTGGCGCTGCTGCTCGGCTCGGAGGGCCCGGGCCTGACGCGGGCGGCGCTCGAGGCGGCCACCATCCAGGTGCGGATCCCGATGGCGAACGGGGTGGATTCGCTCAACGTCGCGGCGACCGCGGCGATCGCCTGTTACGCCCTCGGCCGCCCGATGACCGCTCGCTGAGCTCAAGGCCCACGCTGCCAGGCGCCGGTGTG
>NZ_CAKJTR010000020.1:7889-12049 GCF_917627355.1 Protofrankia sp. Cj3
GTCAGGTGTTGGTGCGGAACTCGTTCCAGACCGACCGCCAGCGTCGGTCCACGTCGGGGTCGAGCTCGAGAATGCGCAGGCCGGTGGCGAAGTAGGCCGGTTCCACGGCCGCGCTCGCCAGGCTCGGTGGCAGGAACCCCTGACTGATGAGTCCGGCGGAGGTGATGCGGTTCTGCGGTGGCTGGTACCCGATCGTCGCGTAGTTTCTCACCGCGACGTCGAAGTCGAGCATGTGGTTGAGGAACATGTGCGCGGCCACCGGGTTCCTGCCGTTCCGCAGGACCACCATCAGATCGTTGTCCGCCTGGTGGCGGCCGTCGCTCGGTGACCAGTAGCGCAGGATGTTCGGGTTCGCGTTCCTGGCCAGGTAGTTGCGGGCGTTCACCACATCACCGGACCAGGCCTGGACGATGGGGAAGTGCCCCCCGGGCAGGTCTCGGTAGTTGGTGATCGTCGCCTTGGGCCGGGTCTCGCGGACCATGTCGGCCAGCTGCGCCCGGACAAGGTCGAGATCGCTCTGCCGGGTCGTGTTCAGGTCGAGGCCGTTCCGCAGCAGGACCATGCCCATCACGGCTCGATAGTCGTTGATCACGGAGATCTTGTCGCGGTACCGGGCGTCCCAGAAGACGTCGAACGGGTTGTCCCGCGCGCTGATGTCCTCGCTGACGAGGTCCGAACGCCAGGCGATGCCGGTGCTGTAGACGGTGTACGGCACGGTGTAGCGCCACTGGAGATCATAGAATGGGTTGGTGAAGTCCGGCCATACCTGGCTGATGTTCGGGATGTAGCTGTGGTTCAGCGGCCGCAGCCGGCCGTTGCCGACCAGTTGGGCGAGCTGGTCATAACTCGGCAGGTAGATGTCGTGGTCGACGGTGCCGGCCGAGATGGCCTCCAGCGCCTGGCTGTTGTCGCTGAACGTCGTCACCTCGACGGTCACACCCACGGAGTCGCGGAACGACGCGAGTGCCCGTGGGTCGATGTAGTCGGGCCAGTTGAAGATTTTGAGGGGGCGGTCGCGTTCCGGCGGCAGGTTGCTCGCGATGGGTTGGTTGTCGGCTCTGATGGGCCACAGCATGGGGTTGTTCGGGCCGGGTTTCGGGTGCTGCTGTTCGGAGAATGTTTCGGTGTGCGCACCCGAGCAGGCCGCAACCAGCGCCGACAGGCCGGGCAGGCTGGCCGCGCCGATCGATCCGCGCAGGAGCGACCGCCGGCTCGCTGATCGTCGGGGCTGCCGTCCCTGCATGGGCGCCACCTCAGAGTGGGAAGTCCGCGGGAGAGTATCGGGGCGTGCTGTCCCTTATGTTCCCAACAGCGGTCCACCTGCCCAATAGAGGGTCCCCGTCCCCACGCTGGCGGGACGCGAGTCCCCCCGGTCCGCAGCGGACCGGGGACCGGGGGTCGGGGGACCGGGGCGGGTGGACAGGGGGGCTGGTGCGGGTCAGGAGATGCCGTGCGGGTCGCGTCCAGGTAGGCCGGGGACACCACCGGCGGCGCGGCGCCGCCGGTGGGCGAGGGCGGCGAACACCTCCATCGCGACCCGATGCGCGTTGTTGACGGTGTTCTCCGCATGGTCGTAGGGGGGCGAGACCTCCACGATGTCCACCGCCGCCAGCGGGGTGTCCAGCGCGGCCTGGCGGACGGCGCGCAGCAGGTCCGCGGGTGTCATCCCGCCTGGTTCGGGCGTACCGGTACCCGGCGCGAAGCCGGGGTCGAGCACGTCGATGTCCACGGACAGATAGAGCGCGCGGCAGCCGTCCACAGCCTGGGCGATCGCGTCGGTGACAACCGCGCGCGATCCGCGCTCCCAGATCTCCTGCATCAGGTGCCAGCGCATGCCCTGTTCGCGCATCCAGGCGAACACGTCCGGTGGTGGCCAGTAGCCGCGCAGCCCGACCTGGACGAAGTTGCGCCCCTGGACGGCTCCGGACTCGATCAGCCTGCGCATGGGTGTCCCGTGCGAGGCGAGGTTGCCATCGATGATGTTCGCGGTGTCGGCATGCGCGTCGAAGTGCAGCACGCCGAGCTCGCCCCAGCCGACGGCCTCGGCCACCCCGGACGCCGCTGGCCAGGTGATCGAGTGGTCGCCGCCGATGACGACCGGGATGATGCCGAGCCCGGCCACGCCGCCGACCTTCGCGCGGATGTTGCGATGGGACGCCTCGGTCTGCCCGCTCGGGCAGCGGGCGTCCCCGGCGTCCACGACGTCGAGCCAGTCGAAGATCTCAATACCGAGATCGAGATGATATGTGCCGGATTCGTAGGCGAGCGCGCGCAGGGCCCGCGGGCCGAAGCGGGCGCCCGGCCGATGAGTGGTCGCGATGTCGAACGGCGCTCCGATCACGGCGACGTCCGGACGGCGGGCCGCGAGGTCTGCCGGCGCGGGCAACCACGGTCGGTGACAGAAGGTCGCCAGCCCCTCATAACCGGGGGCGTCGTTCGCTGGCGGCTCGCGTGCCGCGGTCATGTCGTCGGGAGCCGGCTCGCCGTAGGCCATCGTGCCAGCATGGCGGGTATGGCGGTGGTGTGCAGACCGCGGGCGCGGCCTGCCGCCGGTGGCCGGTGGCCGGTGGCCGGTGGCGGCCAGCGGGGTGGCGGTGAGGGCGTCGATCGGATCGTGCTGGAGCGGGCCGGGGCCGGATGAGAGCGCCCGGCAGTCACCGGAGGTGTTGGGCGTCGACCGGCGACAACGATGCGAGGTGCGTGCCCCAGCCCCGCGACATCGCGTCCCCTATCGCCGGTCACTCTTCGTCGTGGACCCGTACCGCTTCCTCCTCCGGTGCGCTCGGCCGCGGGGGGTCCTCGCGGCTGCGGCAGCGTCCACCGACCGGGCCATGTGCGATGAGTTCTCCAGTGGTTACGTTCCGTACGCCTTCGTCGTCGGCGAGCAGAGGGGGTGAACTGCCCGCTGGTCCGTCAAGGTCCAGCGTGAGCTTTTCCGGCGGATCGAACGGAGCGTACACGTCGGACTCCAAGACGTCGCCCGACTCCAACCGGGCCGCCTCGGCATACGGATCCGGATCGGGCTGCTCCTGCGCGAGCAGCGAGTCCAGCGACTCACCCGTACGCTGTTCGGCGGCGGTCGTGCCGAAGCGTTCACCCGGACTGAAGCGGTCCGGCGGATCCCAGCCGTCGTCAAGCGGGTCATGCCCCCGGTCGGTTGATCCGAGGCCGTCGCTGTCGAGGCTCTCGGACTGCTCAAGCGGGCCGCCATAGGCGTTGATGTAGCCGGCGTCGACGCTGTTGATGTCGTCGTCCGGCATCAGTTGCGCCATCGTCGCCTCCTGGCTGGATCATTGGCTTGTTGCCGTGGGGTGTCATCGGCGGCTATTCCCCGAATGGGCCGCGGATAACGCCAAGGCGCACGGATCATCAAACCACCACCGGGCACGCCTGCACCGCTCGCGCGGAGCGCCGGACTCACCACGGACGGACGACAGGCGCTGAAGTCGACCCACCCCGCTTGCAAGCGGATTTTGGATGGCGTATAGCGTCCGGGTTTGTGACTACTGTCGCGGACCGCATTCTTGAGCGGCTGGCAAAGGCTCCGGCCGGCCTGGACGACGGACAGCTGGCGGAAGCGCTGGAGCTTCGTCGGCAGACCGTGAACCAGGTCTGTCGGCGGCTGTCGGACAATGGGCGCATCCACCGCGGGCCGGGCCCGAGCGGACGCATTGTGAACAGGTTGTTGCCGCAGCACGATGCCTACCCGAAACCCACGCGGGCACAGCCGGCCGTACCGGCACAAACCCCCGCACCGCGGTCGGGAGATTCACTCGGAGATTCGCTGGGAGACGAGTCCGTAGCGGCTGAGTCCGTCCCCACTCAGCGAGTGACTCCAGAACCCGCCGCGGCGCCATTTGCCGCCGGTACCGTGGCGAAATCCGGCCGGCGGGCGGTTCCCGCTCCACGGGACGGCTCTGATGAAACGGTGGCGGCGCGGCCCGAGCCGAAGTCACCCGCGAAGCAGCCCCGGGCGCCCCGCGGGAAGTCCGCCAGCGCATCGGCGGCTGGCTCTTCTCGGCAACCACCAGCGCGGTCCTCGGCCCAGCCAGCGGTACCGGGCGCCGATCAAGCGGACGCGCCCGACGCGCCCGACGTGTCAGCCCTGCCAGCCGCTGCCGCCGCTGACTCGGTCAAGGCGTCGCCCGTGCCGGTCGCTG
>NZ_CAKJTR010000020.1:12417-32544 GCF_917627355.1 Protofrankia sp. Cj3
GCTGAAGCATCGCTCGCGTCCAGCGAGGTGACACCCGCGGTTGTCGAGGTGCCGTCCGTGGCCGCGGGCTCCACTGTCGAGCGTGATCAGCTGTCCTCCACGGTGACGCTGCTGTCCACCACCGCGTCCACCACCGCGTCCACGCCGGGCACCAACGGTGCCGGTCCCGCTGAGGCCGCTGCCGACTTCAGCCGCGATGATCCCGCAAACGGTGATTCCGGGAACAGCCCTGTCGGGGGCGGCCAGAATGAGGTGTTCACGGAGGACGGCCAGGTTCTCGTGTCGGCGCATCCCATCGCGTCGGTGTCACGCAGACGGTGGTGGCGGCGCTTTCGGACGCGCCACGGTGGTTGATCATAAAAACATGACCAGTACAGTCGGCTCGGCGGGAGTTGAACCGCGATGCTGATTGCCATCGTGATGATGGCCAGTGCCTGACCGGGCGCTACCGGACGTTCCTGGTGCCGTTCCTGCCCGCGTGCAATTTTTGATCTTGGAGGGGTGGCGCGCGGAATCCCGGGAAGCGCAATAACGTCTGAGGCAACCAGCGATCACGAGGGAGAGTAATGCCCATACGAGCGAAGTCGCTCGTCGTCACAGCCGCACTGTCCGTCCTTGTGCTTGCGGCCTGCGGAAGCAGGGTGAGTAACCAGGGCACGCCGCCCAGCGGCCCGTCCCAGGGGGGCGGCGCGAACACCGCGTCGGACACCGGTGTGACCGCGAACGACATCAAGGTCGGTGCCATTGTCGGTCTGACGAGCCCACTGGGGCCGACGACGTTCTCCGGTTCCCTGTACGGGGCCAAGGCGTACTTCGACGCGCTCAACGCGGCCGGTGGGGTGAACGGCCGCAAAGTGACGTTCGTCCAGTGCGATGACCATGGCAGCGGGCCGGACAACGCGGCGTGCGTCCGCAAGCTCGTCGACGATGAGAAGGTCTTCGCGTTGGCCGGGGTGGCGGCGTTCAACTATGACGGGGCGCCGTACCTCAACTCCAAAGGCGTACCGGACATCGCTGGCCAGCCGATCGGTAATGCCTACGACCAGTATCCGCACCTTTACTCTCTTTATGGCAGTTATTACCCGCGCGACGGCGGTCGGCCCGGCTATGGCGGCACGCTCTATGCGGGCACGGAGAACTACCGGTGGCTCAAGGAGAACCTGAACACCAAGACCGCGGGCGTCGTGTACTACAACGTCGCGCCTTCCCAGCGCTATGCGAAGTCGGTGGCTGACGGCCTGCGCCAGGAAGGGTACACGGTCATCGAAAAAGAGATCAACCTCGGGCTTCCGAACTTCGACGCCGCCGTGCTGGACATGAAGTCACGCGGGGTTGATGTGATCTTTGACGCGATGGAGGACACCGGTAACCTGTCCCTGTGCAAGTCCATGCAGGCGCAGGGGCTCACGGTCAAGGCGAAGGTGACCACGAGCCAGGGGTGGACCGACACCTTCGGCAAGACCTTTGCGGACGCGCCAGGCTGCCGGAGCGCCACCTACGCGATCAGCTCGACCCGTAACTACAACGACACGAGCTATCCGGCCGTGGCGAAGTTCCGCGAGGCGATGGCGAAGTACGAGCCCGCGCGCGAGGGCCAGCTGAACATGTGGACGTTTGAGGGCTATGTGTCCGCCGCCTGGCTCACCGATGCGATGAGGTCCTGCGGCGTCAATCTCACCCGCGGATGTGTCGAAAGCTTCATGAACCGACCGCAGGACTACACCGGTGACGGTTTGCTTGCCCCGCGCAATTTCACCAAGATTCCGGCTCCGCCGGCTACTGATCACAATTGCATTGAGGTCGCCAAGTGGGAGGACTCAGCGAACGGCGGAAAGGGCGCTTGGGCGACTCAGGGCAAAGGTTTGGATACTAATTGTTTCGACGTCCCGAACCTGCCCTACCCCGCTGAGTAGTTCGCGCGGCTGGGGGGCCAACGGCCGCGCGGTGATTGTTTTCGCGCGGCGGGGGAGGTCCGCGCCCTCGGGCTCGATCGGTGGGCAGCCATCGGGACCCGGTCTGACCCGTTACCGAACCACTACGGAACGCTACGAACCGGTCCGGAACGGGTCAGACCGGGTCAGACTGGGTCCGCGGACACGCTCGGTTTCAGCTCGGCGGGATCGCCGACGAACGAACACTCGCCGCGGTGCAGCACATAGACGACGTCGGCGAGGTTCAGAGCTTCTTCGGTGTACTGGTCGGCGAGGACGACCGTCGTCCCACCGACGGCCACCGTCGAGAGCCACGCGAACAGTTCGCTCGCCACCTTCGGCGACAGGCCGAGCGACAGCTCGTCGACGAGCAGCACCTTGGGCTGGGCCAGCAGGACACGGGCCAGCGCCAGCATGCGCCGTTCCCCGCCGGACAGCGTCCCGGCCCGCTGGCTCAGCCGGTTGGGCTCACCGAGGCGAGGGAAGGCCGCCAGCGCGGGTGAGATGTCCCGGCGGCCCATTGCCTCCACGATGACCCGAAGATTCTCCTCGACGGTGAGGCTGGCGAACACCGCCCGTTCATCCGGCACAAGCATGAGGCCCGCTCGGGCGCGGTCCAGCGCGGACATCTTGGTGATTTTCTTGCCGCGCCAGGTCAGCGATCCTGACCGAAGCGGTAACAGGCCGGCGAGCACCCGTAGCGTGCTGCTCTTACCGGCTCCGTTGACCCCGAGCAACGCGGTGACCTTGCCGGCCGGAACGGTCAGGTCGAGACCGTGCAGGACCTCGATGGTGCGGTAGCCGGCCCGTGCTCCCGTGAGTATCAGTTCGGCACTCATGCCAGCGGCCCCTGGGCAAGGTAGACGGACCGGACGGTCGGGTCGTCACGGACGGCAGCTGGCGCGCCCTCGGCTACGATGCTGCCGCCGACCATCGCGTACACCTGGTCGGTGACGGAGAAGACCAGCTCGACATCGTGGTCGACCAGCAGGACGCCGACCCCTTCGGCGGCGACCCGGCGCAACAGCGCGGACAGCCGCTCGGTTTCCTGCCCGTCGAGGCCGCTCGCCGGCTCGTCCAGCAGCAGGACATCGGGACGGGCGCACAACGCACGCGCCAGCTCGACCAGGCGCAGCGCGCCCGTGGACAGCGTTCCCGCGGTCACGTCGGCGATGCCCGTGAGACCGAGCGAGTCCAGCGTACGGGTTGCCATGCGCTGGGCCCTGGCGGCGCCGCGCGGCGTCAGCCCGAACAGCCCGCCCGCGTAGTCGCGGCGCCTGTTCTCAGCGCCGACCAGGAGGTTGTCCATGACGGTCATGCTGGAGAACAGCGACGGGACCTGGAAGGTCTGAACCAGGCCGCGGCGGGCGCGGGCATCCGGGGGCATCCGGGTGATGTTTCGGCCGCCGAGTGAGACCGTGCCTTTGTCGGGTTTTTCCACGCCGGTGAGCAGGCTGAACAGTGTTGACTTGCCGGCGCCGTTCGGCCCGATCAGCCCGGTGACTTTGCCTGGCGCAACGGTGATGTCGACCTTGTTGACCGCGATGAGCCCGCCGTAGCCGCGGACGAGCCCGTGGCCGCTGAGTTCAGCCCGGCTCACCGCGTCCTCCTCGCGCCGGTCACAGGTGCCAGGCGCGTACCCTCCCGCACCCAGGCGACGAGGGCCTGCCCGAACGGGGACAACGCGGGTGCGTTCTGAGGTGCCGGGTACCGGTGTCCCGCGGGCGTCACGGCGGCGGTGGCCACCTTGCTGGACGGCACGACTGACAGCACACCTGACGGTGGAACTGACAGGATCGGCTGACGCCCGGTTGGGGTGAGCGGGGTTCCGGCGGCATAGGGAAGATCTTCGGCGAGGCGGCCGCTCAGGAACGTGATGACACCCCGGACGGCGGAGGCGAGCCCACCCGGCAGCCAGCCCAGGGTGAGCGCGAGGATGCCGACCGCGAGGGTGGATGAACCGGCCGGGGCCAGCGTGTCGATGGTGACGATGAAGCCAGCCGCGACGACGGCACCGGCGGCGCTGTCCGCGCCGAAGACGACGACCGCGGTGAACCACAGCAGGCTGTTGAGCGGGGAGAACGTTTCAGGATCGAAAGAGGATGAGCCGAGCATCAGCAGAGCGCCGCCGAGCCCGGCCACGACAGAGGAGACGGTGAAGGACAGCAACTTGAGGTTGCGGACGTCGACGCCGACCGCGGCCGCGCCCTCGGTGTGGTCACGCACTGCCAGCAGCGCCCTGCCCAGCCGTCCCTCATGCAGGTTGCGGACCACGAGCAGGCCGAGCCCGAGACAGAGCAGCTCCACGACGTAGAACCAGCGGTCGGATAACGTACGGTGGGCAACGGACAATGGCGTGACGTGCAGCCTGGCGACGAACGTCTGCTGCTGGAACACGAAGCGGGACACGACCGCTCCGACCGCGAACGTCGTGAGCGCCAGGGTGAGGCCCCGCCGCCGGATCGCGGGGTACCCGGTGAGCAGACCGACCGGGGCGACCAGCAGCGCGCCCAGCAGCAGGGCGGCCGGGCCGGGCAGGGCCGGCAGCCCGAACAGCGCGCCGGCGGCCAGCTTGGCGGACAGCAGCGCCCCGAGCCCGGCGTAGCCGGCGACGCCCAGGGAGACCTGGCCGCTGTAGCCGGTGACGATCACCAAGGACAGGAAGATCAGCGCAAGGGCCGGCACGGTGAAGGCGTTACGCAGGTCCGGGGGAGCGAAGGTGAGGGGAGCCAGGAGCAGCGCCGCGCCGCCCAGCTTCCCGAGCACGTCGCGGCGCTGATCGGCAGGGCCGGGTGGGCCCGACGGCGGCGCGCCGCGGCTGGAGAAGCGGCCGGTGGAGCCGGCGTCCCCGCCGAGCTCACGCAAGCGGGGGACCACCAGCAGCAGAATGAGCAGCGCGGCCACGAACAGGTTGGACTGCACGGCGAGAAACAGCGCGGCGAATCTGCCGGTCACCTGGAACTGGCTCAGCTCGCTTTGCAGGATGCCGATGGCCAGCGCGGTTATGACCGCACCCGGCATGCTGGCCAGGCGGGCGGCGACGACCACCGCGAACGTTTCCAGGACCAGCAGCGTGAGCCCGTACGGAGTGAGCTGTAGCCGCGGAGCCAGCAGGATGCCGGTGAACCCGGCGAGGGTGGTGCCGACGGCCCATCCGGCGGCCGCGACCCGGTCGGCCGGAATCGCCGAAAGCTCGGCGAGCTGGCGGTCGTCCACCACGGCCCGGACCTGTCTGCCGAACCGGGTACGGGTCGTGATGACCCCGAGGACAACACACACGGTGACGACCAGAGCCAGCTCGGCGAGCGCGTCCACGCTAATCCGGTTGTTACCCGGCAGCCGGATCGCGCGGGCCGGGAACAGGCTTGGCGCGTCTGGGCGGGAACCCAGCCCCCAGATGCCGGCGGTCATCCCGACGGTGAGGACCAGCACGCCCAAACTCGCCACCAGGGATTCGGCCGCGGAGGCACGCCGGCGGGCGAGCGGGCGAAAGACGAAGCGCTCGAGCAACAGGCCGATCACCGGAGAGATCACCGCGAGCGAGAGCAGCGCCGACGCCCAGATGGGCAGCTCCCATTCCACGACCATTTCGCGAAAGACGTAGGCGACCAGCGCCGCGATACCACCTTGAGCGATGTTGAGGACACCGTTGGTCCGATAGGTGACAAGCAGGCCGATACCGGAAAGAGCGGCGATTGCCCCGATGGAAATTCCGGCAAATGCCAGGTTGATGCTTGTCACCGTCAATCCTCCCGCCGCGGCCGCGGGGGCTGGCCCGGCCGTCTCACGTGATGATCTTTGGTTCACAGATGGTGCAGGCCGTCAGGCCGCGTGTCGCGATCTGGTCGGAATCCACCGGCTGCGCGGGTTTCCCGACAATCATTTCGCAGGTACGACGGTGGTAGGTCCGCCCCGCGGGCACCGCGAAGAGGCCTTCGTCGTCGTAGCTGGCCGGGGCTGTGCCGCTGGCGGGGGGCGCCGGAGCGCTGGTGGGCGGGACAAAGCCGGCGCTGGCCGCGGTGACGATAAGCCGGTGCAGCTCGTCCACCTGATGGTCTGTCCGGCGATCGTTCTTCGAGACGGCGTCGATCTGGTCGGCTACCAGCAGCGCGCACCCGAGCAGGACGAGCGCGAGCCCGCCGAGCCCACCGGAGGCGAAGTAGGGGAGCTGACGCCCGGGGTCGGTCTCCGCGGAGACACCCAGGTAGCAACCGAACAGAAGCACACCGCCCGCGACTGCCACAACCCAGCCGCGCACCGCGCGTACCACGTCGACGACCACCCGAGACGTCGGCCGAGGGCGCTGCCCGCCCGCAGGTTGTCTGTCCACCCTGTGTCTCCCCCAGAATGCGCCGCGGCTGCGACAGCAGCCGATTGTCCGACACGCGTCGGTTCCGGCGCAGCTGACCGGTCCCGATCAGCGTTAAGTCAGATTAGTGCCAGGCATCGATGCGTGCTGCGTTGACTTCGCCGAGGGTTTTTTGTGATGGATGGTTGGCTATGCGGTGACATCGACTATCCGCTGGATAGATGATCGTAAATCTTACGACGATTCCGTCGGCCGGCAGGGCGGATGGCGACGCCCGGCCGGCTGGGAATCGGTATTGCGGCATGATTCATGACGCATCCATACGCATCCATCCATATCGCCGATGTCGTCCACATCATAGCTGTTTCCGCCGCCTCGCCAGGGCCGGTGGGCGTAGCCGCCCTGGCCGATCACTGAACGGATGTGCGCGGGGCTGTGTGGTCCCATGCGTCGGCGACGATCCGGTCGATTGTCGAGCGGGTTGGGCGCCATGTCAGTTTCGCCCGGATGCGGCGACTGTCGGCAACCAGCATGGGCGGTTCGGCCGCGGGGGGCCGGCGCACCTGCCGTACGGTACGGCCGGTGACGCGTTCGACCGCCGCGAGTACCTCCGCGACGCTGACGCCAGCGCCTGTGCCGACGTTGAAGATTTCGCTGTGGCCAGGCGGCACGGCGTCCAGGGCCGCAAGATAGGCATCGGCCATGTCGGCGACGTGCACGTACTCGCGGATCACCGCGCCGTCCCCGTTGACGCCGAAGACATCGGACGTGCCCGCCGCCACCGCCAGCGCCGCTGGAATGATCCGGCTCCGGTCGTTGTCCGCGTGCCCGCCCGCGGCGCCCGCGATGTTGAAGGAGCGCAGCACCACCGCGCCGATCCGGCCGGTCGCGGCCTGGTGGGTGACGATCTGCTCGGCGGAAATTTTGGAGGCACCGTATGCGTTTGTCGGTGCCGGCGGCTGGGTCTCGGGGATGGGCTGGGTCTCGGGTGTGCCGTAGACCGCGCAGCTTGAGCCCAGGACGACGATCGGCGCGATGTCGCTGATCTGGGTGCCGCGCTCGAGCAGGCTCAGCAGGTTCACGGTGCCTGTCACGTTCACCGCGAAGTACCGCAGCGGGTCGCTCTGTGACTCGCGCACCCGGGTCAGGGCGGCGAGGTGACAGACCGCGTCGAACCCACGGTCGATGCCTGCCGCCGCGAGTGTGTGGATCTCCAGCAGGTCGGCTTTGACGATCTCTATGCCCGGGGTCAGCCGGGCCGGGGGCGGCTCGTTGCGAACGAGGGCGGTGACCTGATGGCCAGCCGCGGCGAGGGTGTCCGCGACGACTCCGCCCACAAAACCGGCCGCACCGGTCACGAGAACACGCATGGCTCTGGCGCGCTCAGAGGGTGGCCCGCATACGCAGCCCCGGAAGCAGCGTTCCGCGGTGGCGCCATGCGAGATCCAGACAGGCCGCGGCCGAGGGAGCGAGTGGTTCCTGCTCGATCAGCCGGCGGACGGTCGCCGCCGTGAACGGAATGCCGTCGCAGGCCCGCTGGTTCGGTCCCGTCGTGACCACGGATCCTTCGGCGTTCATCGCTACCATCCCGCTGAACAACGTGTCGAACACATCAGCGTCTATGACCACGACAGTCAGGATCTCGCCGAAGAGCGTCAGCGCGTCGAGGCCCACGCCGAAACACCACACGCGGACACGTCCGGACCGGCGGGCCTGTTCCAGCGAGCGGAAGGGCTCGCTGCCGTCATAGTCGATCAACGAGGAGCTGCTGCCGTCGTGCTCGGCGTTACCGAGAAGCTCTTCGCTCAGCTCACGCATGATGTTGCGCCATAGGTTGAAGTCCGTCCGGTGGTGGGAAGCGGAGATTCCTGACGGCTGGAACACCCCGGCCGGCAGGATATGGTAAACACCGCCGGCGGTGGCGACCGAACCGGCACTGCGCCGGTGCAGTACGAAGCTGGCTCGGGTTTTGTCGTAACGGATGGTCAGCGTGTTGATGGAGGGTAACGCGACCCGCCGTTCCAGATCGAACGGGTCCCCGATCCGGCGCCGGAAGGGCAGCGCCGGCCAGGACAGGCCGCCGTCGATCATTGCCGCGGCGGCCTCATGCGCCACCGACTCACACACATCAAGGGCATCAAAGTAGGTGGTGTGCCCGAAGGACAGCTTCGGGTGGCCGTTACTCCCGGCGCGGACGGCCTCCAGGAGCCGGAAGCTCAGGCGGTTCTCGAAAAGAGTGGGCCGGTCGAGGTCACGCATGGCTCGGGCGTAGGTCCCGAAGGCGGACCCGTCGCCAGTGAGCGGGCGGACGTGTTCGGTATCGGTACCCGTGCCCGAGATGGTGGGCGGGTGTGTCGCATCCGACCATTCCAGCCCGACGTCGGCGATGTCGATGGGCGCGTCCCACATCCAGCCGGGCCCGGTCAGCAGGCCGTTACCGAGCCGGTAGGCCTCGGGATAGAGTTGGGCGGCGGCACGGGCCAGGCGGATCCGGTGGTGGTTGAGGTGGTCGCGTGTCAGCCGCCAGGTGCGCTGGCTCGCCGCGACCCGCTCGGCGAGGGGGTCCACGGTTGTGCTGCTGTCCCTGCGGAGGTCGGCGAGGGAGCCCGCGGCCAGCCCCACGTCCTCGGGCGACAGGGAGAGCCTGCGGGCGATGTGGCGGAGTGTGGAGATGTCGTGGATGGCGCGCCGGCCGCTTTCGACCTTCGAGACATAGGACTGGTCGAAGCCGAGCCGTTCGGCAAGCTGCTGCTGGGTGAGTCCGTAGGTCTGCCGGTATGAACGGAGGAGCAGCCCCACGCCGACGGGACGCGATGCCTGGTGCGGGGGCATCCACAGCCATGGTTGACCAGTCACCCGCGATCCTTTCGTCCTGTTTTGGGCTTGCTGGGAGTTAAGTATAACTAGTTAGATGACTGTCGGCGCATAGCTACAAAACGGTTGCTTTCGGTACAGGAAAGGCGTGCCTGTGCGTAAGAATAATGGCACGTTCCGCTTACGAACGTTCGAGTCATGTCGCGACGGGGGGAACCCGCTCAGCGGTTCACGGCGCCGTCGGCGAGATCGAAAAGAATGACCACTATGATCAATAGGAAGATCCAGCGCAGGAGGCCCAACCGGCTCCAGAGCTCGCCGGCGAGGCTCCGCCCAGCCCGGCCGGCGAAGAACAGCAGCGCGCACAGTGCTCCGCCGACGAGCACGAGGAATATTCCGGCGTTGCTGGGATCCACGCTGACAACGATCTCATGTGAGTTGTCACCGGACGAGGCGCCCGGTGCTGTGCGCCCGGCGTTGTGAAGCTGGTGCTGTGAAGCTGGTGCTGTTGCCGGTCTCCTGGTCACACGGTCCGGCGCAGCAGCGGGGGATGCAGGGCGGTGGCCGAGCCCCGCCGGTACAACTCGGCGGGGCGTCCCCCGCCACGTGGCGCGGCTCGGGCGCCCACCGGTACCACGAAGCCTGTTGTTGACAGGACCTTGCGGCGGAAGTTGGGGGGATCCAGCGGGGCTCCCCAGGCCGCCTCATAGACGCGACGCAGGTCAGCCAGGGTGAACGGTTCCTCGCAGAAGGCCGCCGCGAGCGGGGTGTACTCCAGTTTGCTGCGGGCCCGCTCCATGCCGTCAGCGACGATCGCCGGATGGTCGAAGGCGAGGGTCGGGCCGTCCGCTGAGCCCAGATCCTCCACCGGCCACCAGCGGGCTCGCGGCCCGTCGCGATCGGCTCCCGGCGGAGGGGGCAGGTTCGGCAGCAACGCGAGGTAGGCCACACTGACGACCCGGGCCCGGGGATCGCGGTCCGGGCGTCCGTAGGTCCGTAGCTGCTCAAGATGGCCCGAAGCGGCGACTCCGGTTTCCTCGGTGAGCTGGCGGCGGGCTGAGGCGTCAAGGTCCTCGTCCACCCGGACGAGGCCACCGGGCAACGCCCAGTCGTCCTGGAACGGCGGAGACGCGCGCTGCGTGACCAGCACACAGAGCTGACCGGCCCGCAGGGTGAGCAGGACGACGTCCACACTCACCGCGATCGCTGGCCCGGGGAACACCTCCGCCGCGCCGCGCGCGGGTGGCTGTGCTCCCGCCGGCCGCCCGGTTGCCGCCTCAGCTCCCGCTTGCCCGGTCAGGTCGGACGCGCGGTCATCACCGTCGCCCAACGGGCGTCCCGACGGTGATGACCGGCAGGCACGGTCCGCCGAAGGCGATGGAGCGGGCGTCCGCCGGCAGGCTCGCCACGGTCGCCTCGTGGTGCGCGCGCGCCGCCAGCAGCCCGTTCGCGTTGGTCCGTGCCGTGTCCAGGACCGTTCCGCCGCGCACCAGCGGTAGGAGCAGTCCCCGGTCCAGGTCGGTTTCGCGCGGGCCGCTCCCAGGTGTGCCGAGCCTGGCCGATCCGTCGCTGTTGGGGCCGGCGGACCCGGTGGTGTCGATTGTGATCACATCCGCCACCGCGACCCCGTTCCGGTCGTGGCGGCGGCTTACCCGCTTGCGCCATCCCTTGGTGCTCTTACCAGCTGACATCTTGGCGACGCCGGTCCCGTCCACCTCGACGATTTTGTAGACGAACCCGGCGGTGGGCGCTCCCGAACCGGTGACGAGCTTCGTACCGATGCCGTAACCGTCGACCGGCGCGTGCGAAAGCCTGGAGATGACGTGTTCGTCCAGATCGCCGGTCGCGATGATGCGGGTGCTCTGCGCGCCGAGCGAGTCCAGCTGCGCTCGGGCGGCCCAGGCCGCGGGGCCGAGATCGCCGCTGTCCAGGCGGATCGCGCCGAGCCCCGGGCCGGCTGTGTCCACCGCGGTCGCGATCGCTGACGGCACGTCGTAGGTGTCGACAAGCAGCGTCGTGTCAATGCCGAGCGAGGCGATCTGGGCGGCGAACGCCACCTGCTCGGACGGGTGGACGAGGGTGAACGCGTGCGCGGCCGTCCCGCTGCTCGGGATGTCCCACCGCCGGGCCGCTTCCAGGTTCGAGGTGGCGGTGAACCCGACCAGGTAGGCGGCCCTGGCCGCGGCAACGGCGGCCTGCTCATGGGCACGGCGTGAACCCATGTCGATGCAGGGCCGTCCCGCCGCCGCGGCGACCATCCGCGCACCCGCGCCGGCGATCGCGCTGTCGTGGTTGAGCACGGACAGCACCAGCGTCTCCAGCAGGACGCATTCAGCGAAGGTTCCTTCTACGACCAGCACCGGGGTGTTCGGCATGAACGGCTCGCCCTCGGCGAGGCCGTGGATGTCCCCGCCGAACCGGTACGCGGCCAGATAGTCGGTGGTGGCTGCGTCCACGATCCCGGCGCGGCGTAGGAAGGTGAGCTCATCGGGGCCGAAGCGGAACGTCTCAAGGGCCTCCAGGAGACGTCCGGTGCCGGCGACCACACCGAACCGGCGGCCGGCTGGCAGCGCCCGGGTGAACACCTCGAAGACCACCCGGCGCGATGCCGCTCCAGACCATAACGCGGCCTGCAGCATCGTCAACTCGTAGTGGTCGGTCAGCAGAGCCGTCGATGTCTGCCCGGTGGGGCGCATGGACGGCGGTGTGGACGTGGCCATTCCGACCAGAGTAGGGACCTTGGCCGATAGGCGCTCGTGGTCCGGGGGCGGGCCAGCCCGCTCCGCTGTTCCCGGGGCCGTGACGAGGTGCGGTGAGAGGCGCCGGGAGAGAGGCCGGGAGAGAGGCCGGGAGAGGCCGGGGAAGGGCTACGATCGCGCGTCCTTCGGTTGGTAGGAGCGGGCGCGGCGCTGCTGGCGTGATCGCTGGTAGGCGGTGGGGAACGGCAGCACATCGGCCGAGTGGGGGGTGGTCAGCCGGCCGGCGTCCCGCAGCAGCGCCGTGATTTCCTCGGCTGGGCAGGGCGGCCTGATGAACCGCCCCTGAGCAAGATCACAGCCGAGAACGGTCAGGGCGTTCATCGTGTCGAGATCTTCGACACCCTCGGCGACAACCAGCAGCCCGAGGTCGTGGGCCAGATTGATGGTCGCGCGCACGATCGCGGCGTTGTCAGGGTTGTCGGTGAGGTTGCCGGTGAACGACTGGTCGATTTTCACCTCGTGCGGATCGAACTGCCTCAGCACGTTGAGGGCGCTGTAGCCGGTGCCGAAGTCGTCCACGGCGAGGCGCACGCCGAGATCGCGGAGCGCGGCAAAGGAGTGGGCGGTTGTCGCCGAATCCATGACGACCGCTCTCTCGGTGACTTCCAGCGTGAGCGCTGAGGCCGGCACGCTGTTGGCGAGCAGAAGCTGCGCGATCTCGGTGGCGAGATCCGCTTCCAGCAGGTTACGCGCGAACAGGTTTACCGAAAGACGGATGGTGGCGCTGCCCGCGCGCCACCGTCCGCATGCGGACAACGCCTCCCCCAGCACAGCGCGGGTGAAGTCGCCGATGAGCCCGGACTGCTCCACCGCGCCGATGAAGGTCGCGGGAGTGAGCAGGCCGCGGGTCCGGTGCCGCCAGCGCGCGAGGGCCTCGACCGCGACGATACGGCCGCTGCCGAGGTCGATCTGTGGCTGGTAGTGCAGGGATATGTCGCCTTCGGCGAGCGCGCCGTGCAGGTCCGCCACCAGCTCCATGTGCGCCAGCGTGGAGGAGTCCTCGTCGGCCCGGTACCGGCGGTAGCCGCTGTGCGCTCGCTTCGCCTGGTACATCGCGACATCCGCGCGGCGCAGGAGCTCGTCGACGGTCCGGCCGTCCTCGGGAAAGCAGGCGACGCCGACGGACGCCTCCACCGAGAGCAGCATTCCCTCGAAGCTGACCGGACGGGCCAGCGCCTTGGCGATGGTGGCCGCGACGGTGTCGGCGGCTTCGGCGTCGCGGATGCCGGCCAGCAGCACGGCGAACTCGTCGCCGCCCACCCGCGTCACCAGATCGCCCGCGCGGACGGCGCGCTGGAGCCGGTCGGCGATACCGCGCAGCAGACGGTCACCGGCATCGTGCCCGAGGGTGTCGTTGACCTCTCTGAACCGATCGAGGTCGACCAGCAGTAGAGCGAACCGGGGGCCGGCCGCGGTGGTGCCCGCGATCGCTTCGGCGGTGCGCCGTTGCAGCATCCGCCGATTGCCGAGCCCGGTGAGCGCGTCATGGCAGGCCTGCTCGTGGGCTTCGGCGTACGTACTGGCGTTGGCGACAGCCAGCGCGACGAGGTTCGCGAACGCGGCGAGGACGGCCTGTTCGTGCTCCTGCCAGATCGTCGGCTCGCCAAAGCGCAGCCTCAGCACGCCGACCTGCCCGGTGGGTCCGGACAGCGCGATCGTCACGTCATCCACCCGCCGGTGCCGGTCGGCCCGTTGCGGTGGTGGCGCTACCGCGGTCGAGTCGACCGTCAGCTCGACACCGTCCGGTTGGAAGATCTCGTAGGCGATCCGGCTGGCCGCGGTCTCGATGGTCCCTCCGTCGAGTACGGCGAGATCCTTGGCCGCGGCGTTGAGCTGGCGCCAGCGGTCCCGCTGCCGAGACGAGTTCACGTGCATCCGATAGACCATGACCAGGCTGGCCAGTACCGGTGGGAGGACGACCAGGGTGACCGGGCTCGTGTACGCGAGCGCGACGCTCCCACAGCCGACCACGATCCCACCGGCGGCGATCACCGTGCTGATGCCCGTGGTCTCGCGAAGCGTCCGGCGCAGGGGCATGCCCTGAGCCGTGGAGATCACCAGCGAGACCGACAGGCTGGTCCACAGGCAGAAGGCCAGGCCGGCCGCGGCGGCGAGCACGACGGTCGTCGCGCCGAGATGTCCGGCATGCCCGCCCTGGAGCCACAGGACGCCCGCGGCCACCGCCACCCCGATCGTGGCGCTGGCTCCGTTGAACAGCACCTTCACCGGCGGCCTGCCGAGGACGGCGTGCACGGCCGGGACGATGGCCGCGGTGATCACAATCAGGTCCTGGGCGGGCAGCAGGGCCAGCCCGATCACGACAGCGGCCTCACTGAGATCATGGTCGCCGGTGTGATGCCCGTAGCGGACGTGCAGCAGCGGTACCGGGCCGATCATGAGGCAGCCGACCCCGAGGGCCATTCGCCACCACGCAACGGGTTCAGGCACGGTCAGCAGGTGCGCCAGCGAGATTGCGGTGACACCGGCCGCGGCGCCGGTGACTAGGATGAGGATCAGATGATACTGGGACGGCAGAAACCGTGAGCGTGCGCCGACGGCCATGTGGGCTCCCGTCCTGCCTGTCGGGCTGTGACCGGGCCGCCGGGGCCCTGCGCCACCGCGCGGTGCCGTTTCCGGTATTTTCCGGGTTTCACACTGTGGACATCCTTCACTACTCCCCGATTGTGTACCACCCCTCGGGCCCAGGTGGGCTGACGCCGCTGTCGTTGGCATCGATATGCCCGGATGCGCCCGGGCCCGGGGTGGACGTGGCCTGTGGTGGCTCTCAGCCCCAGCTGACTCCTGCGTTCACGGCAGCTTCTCCTTTCTGGTGCGGCGTGATAAACGGAATTGCCGAAATATGCGCGGATTTATCCAGAAGAAAAGTTGTGCGAGGCTCGCGGCATTTCATGCCGAGGCCTGGTCGCCGGGTGGAGATGGGTCGCGCCTCGTCGTTTTCGGCGAGTGCGGAAGCGCATGGGGCGGGGTCGGGCCAGGTTCTTTGGAGCGCCCGGCAACAGGGCACAGATCAAGGAGCGGGATTGAGGTGCGTGCATCATGCGGCGGTAGGGGGCGCCACCCTGGTGGGTGGCGACTGACGAGCTGGGGTACCCGTGTATTGCGCGGCGATGGATGGGAAGCGATGGCGCGAGGCGCGTGCCCTGGCCCCGCGATGTCGCGTCCCTGTTGCTGGTCGCTGTTAATCAGGTTTTTCTTTTCTGTGGCTGCCGTGGCGAGCTGTGACCAAGGATGCAGGCAAATCGGGACCCAATACAACTAAACATACTATTTTGGTTAACTATTGCCACGGTATGGGTGTATTTGCTGCCCGAGCGGTACGCTCCCAGCAAGGCTTCCCCGCCGTGATCGCAGGATGGGCGACAGCTCGCGTGTTTTTCTCGGTGCGTGGCGCGATCGATCGCGAGTGCGGGTTTGCCGGCCATGAGAGCTCTCGTGGGGCATCCACCGTGACCCGCGGAACGGCGGGTGGCACAGGTCGGGCGGAAGACGGATCGTCGGCGCGTCACAATAGGGGTCGTGCCACTTGCTACCGTCGCACCCGAGGACATCTCAGAGGTTGACGAGACCGCCGAGGACGATCGGCCCTGGGTCACGATCGTCTGGAATGATCCGGTCAACCTGATGTCGTATGTGACTTACGTCTTCCAGAAGCTGTTCGGTTTCAGCCGGGACAAGGCCAAGGCCCTGATGCTCGACGTGCACCACAAGGGACGGGCCACCGTGTCGTCCGGTACCCGGGAGGAGATGGAACGCGACGCCACCCGCCTGCATGCTTATGGCCTGTGGGCCACGATCGCGCAGGACTAGGGCGTGTCTGGGAGTTGTTCGCCGGCCGCGCCGGGTGCCGGGCTGGCCCGAGCCGGGCTGGTTTGGCGTGGGGATGGGTAGGCTCGGGACTGCCGGTCCGGATGGAGCACGGTGAGCCCGGAGCCAGACCGCCCGTTTCCCGGACGGCGCGTCTTCCGGCTGCCGCGTCTTTCCACTGGCGCAGCAGCTGCCGGGCGGACCCTGCGCGCGCCCGCGACGGGGTTCGGTCGAGCAATGGCGATCTTGGGCGGGAGAACGTGTCCAACGGCTTCAGTCGTACCAAAGACGGCATCCAGGTAGTCCTCGGTCCGCTCGAGGCGACCCTGTTGATCGATTTGATCGGTCAGATCGACGCGCTGTTGGAACCACCGCCGGTGGACGACCCGCTGGAGGCGATCGTCGGGTTGCGCGCTGTCGCGCCACCGCCGCCGGACGATCCGGCGGTGGCGCGGCTCCTGCCCGACGCCTATCCCGACGATCCTGATGCCGGGGCCGACTACCGCAGGCGGACATCGGACGATCTCCGTGCGGGTAAGCGCGCCGCCGCGCGCCGGGTGCTGGCCAGTGTCCCCGCGACCGGCGGGCGGACCCTGCTCGATGATGATCAGATCCAGGACTGGCTGGTCACCCTCAATGATCTGCGACTGGTGTTCGGCACCCGGCTCAACCTGGTCGACGATGCCTCCGCCGACGCTCTCTACACGGTCGAGAGTGACGATCCACGCAGACCTGTGGTCGAGCTGTACCTGTTCCTCGGTGACATGCAGAACCAGCTTGTGCATGCGCTGTTGTGAAGCGGGGCGGGTCCTGCGCGCCATGTCGCTCTGACGGGCATCCCGCCGTGGATGCCACTCGTCGTACGGTGGGCCCGTGCTGCGTATCGAACGAGCAGTCTATGAGGCCATCGTCGCCCACGCCCGGCGAGACCACCCCGACGAGGCCTGCGGGATTGTGGCGGGGCCGGCCGGTTCGGACCGGCCGGAGCGTTTCGTGGCGATGCGAAACGCGGAGCGGTCGCCCACGTTCTACCGGTTCGACTCCATCGAGCAGCTTAAGGTCTGGCGTGTGATGGACGACCGGGACGAAGAGCCAGTGGTGATCTATCATTCACATACCGCAACCGAGGCGTACCCCTCCCGGACGGACATCTCGCTGGCCTCGGAACCGAACGCCCATTATGTTCTCGCGTCCACCCGTGATCCCGAGCACACCGAGGTCCGGTCGTATCGCATCGTCGACGGAGCCGTCACAGAGGAACCCGTGGAAATCGTCTGAGGCATGCGACGCGCTGGGTGGCTGGCGTGCTCCCCGGCGCGGCGGCGGGCCAGCCGTGCCCGCGCGCGGCGGCCCCGGGCGAACCGGCCGGGATCCTGGTACCCCTCCCGTCGGTTCCCCGCGTGGCTGTCACACCGATGCGGATGTCTGTTGTTGTGGTATCGGGCGCGTCGCCCCAGCGGAGATGATGAAGAACTCGGCCGTGTCCGGCGGCGCCGAGCGACACTGAGCAACATCGTGTAACACCGAGAGGAGCACCAATGGCAATCCAGGTCCGCGTTCCGACGATCCTGCGCAGCTACACGGGTGGGTCCAAGGTCGTCGAGGGCGCTGGTGGCACCCTCGACGCGCTGTTCACCGACATCGACAGCCGTTTCCCGGGTCTGCGAGGCCGGCTCGTCTCCGCGGATGGCGGTGGTGAGCTGCATCGCTTCGTGAACATCTACGTCAACGATGAGGACGTCCGTTTCCTCGGCGGTCTCGACGCAAAGATCACCGATGGTGACAGCATAACCATCCTGCCCGCCGTCGCCGGGGGCTCCACCGATGATCGAGCCGCCTTTGGCCGACTAGCAGGCAGGTAGGTCAGCGGAACCGATGCGTTTCGACTCTTTGGTGGACTCGGTCGGCCGCACCCCGCTGGTGGGTCTGCCGAGGCTGTCACCGTCACCGGACGTCCGCCTGTGGGCCAAGCTGGAACAGGACAACCCGACCGGTTCCATCAAGGACCGCGCGGCCCTATGGATGATCATGGATGGTGAGAAGCGCGGCATCCTCGCGTCCGGCGCGACCGTCCTCGAGCCGACCTCGGGCAACACCGGTATCTCGCTGGCTATGGTCTGTCGCCAGCGTGGCTACCGACTGATCTGTGTGATGCCCGAGAACACCTCTGTCGAGCGGCGCCAGCTGCTCGCCATGTGGGGTGCCGAGATCGTCTACTCACCCGCGGCCGGCGGCTCGAACGAGGCCGTCGCCGTGGCCAAGCGGCTGGCGGCCGAACATCCCGAGTGGGTGATGCTTTACCAGTACGGCAATCCGGCGAACGCGCAGGCGCATTATGAGACGACCGGGCCGGAGCTTCTCGAAGATCTCCCGACCATCACCCACTTTGTCGCGGGTCTCGGCACCACCGGGACGCTGATGGGCACCGGACGTTTCCTCGGCGAACGAGTACCTGGTATCCGGATCATCGCCGCGGAACCCCGGTACGGCGAGATTGTCTACGGTCTCCGTAACATTGATGAAGGATTCATTCCCGAGCTTTACGACGAGAGTGTGCTTACTACCCGTATATCCGTGGGCCCAAAAGAGTCACTGCGTCGGACTCGGGAGCTGGTCGAGATGGAAGGGATCTTCGCTGGGATCTCGACTGGATGCATCCTGCATGCGGCCCTGATCGAGGCCGAGAAGTGTGTGCGGGCCGGGCAGCGTGCCGATATCGCCATCATCGTCTGTGACGGTGGCTGGAAGTACCTGTCCACCGGCGCCTACGCGGGCACCCTGGAGGAGGCGGAGGCGGCGTTGGAGGGCCAGCTCTGGGCATGATCGGAAGATGTGCGGGCGTACCGGCCCAGCGATCCGATGTGGTAATGGTCACGATTTTCTGTCCGGTGGCCCGGGAGCCGTTGGGATGCCTACGCGGATCGGGGTGTCCAAAATTCGACAGGGGTATCGTGACCACTGCCACAGGGTGAAAACAGGATTTCGGGCTTAGTCTGATCGCTCATGAGCGGCGCGCCCATCGGGGTATTCGACAGCGCGGGCGACGGCCACGTCGGTGTGCGGGCGATGCTCGATCAGCTTCCGCCCGGCTCCACCGGTCGTCCCGCCGCTGGCATGCGGCTCGGTCCCAGCGGATCACGGCTGTCGGCCGAGCCAGGCCGGCGGGCCGACGGTCCCGCGGCCGCGGCCAGGCGGTGCGGCGGGGGACCCGGTGACATCCGGCCGATTGAGGTGACCCCTCGTATGGCCGTTGCGGGCGCCGGTGGTGCCCGTGCGCATGCCTCCCCAACCAGGGCTGCCGCCCGGCGTATGGGCGTGACCCGCCCCGCTTTCATGGACGTGATCGAACGTGGTGATACGGACAGCCGACAGTTGCCGGAACTGACCAGGGCTTATCTGGCGCCATTTCAGGAAGTCGATGTGGACACAATAATCCCGGGTTGCACCCGTTATCCTTTGTTGACCGGCGTCATCGGCTTTTTTATGGGAGAGGGCGTCACATTGGCGAGCAGCAGGCAAGAAATCGTGCAGGGTCCCCGCCGGGAGCCGGCCCGGTTCGGTACGGCGGCGTGGCCCCGGCCCGTCGTGGCGGGAGCCCGGCCGGCGGGATCGGGGGTGACTCGATGAAGCTCACCGTGCTGGGATGTTCGGGCACCTATCCGGGGCCCCGGTCGGCGTGTTCGTCCTATCTGATCGAGTCCGGCGGCTTCCGGCTCGTGGTGGACGCCGGGAACGGGTCCATGGGCGAACTGCAGCGGCACTGCGACCTGCGGGACGTCGACGCGGTGCTCATTTCCCATCTGCATGGCGACCACTGCCTTGATCTTGTGGTGAATGCCTACGCCCGTCGTTACCATCCCGAGGGGATGCCCCCGAAGCTTCCGGTCTACGGGCCGATCAATACCCAGGAACGCCTGTGCGCGGCGTTCGAGCGTTGGCCCGATGATTCTCTGGCTGATATCTATGATTTTCGGACGATCAGTCCGGGGCGGTTGAACGTGGGTCCTTTCCGGATCGATCTGGAAAGGGTGTCGCATCCGGTTGAGGCCTTCGGCATGCGCTTGACAGCCGACGGGCGCTCGCTGACCTACTCGGGTGACACCAGCGCCTGCGATCAGCTTCTCCAGCTTGCCCGGGAGGCTGACCTGTTCCTGTGCGAGGCGGCCTACCTGGATGTCCAGGACAACCCGCCGGGCATTCACCTGTCGGGCCGCGAGGCGGGGGAGCACGCCACCAAGGCGGACGTCGGGCGCCTCGTGCTCACCCATCTCGTGCCCTGGGGCGACATGCAGCGTAGTCAGGAGGAGGCGGCGGGCACGTTCGACGGCCCGCTGAGCCTCGCTGAGACCGGCGCCGTCTACGAGATCTAGCCGTCAGGGAGCCGCGTCCAGGTGGTTGCTGGCACGGCCGCGGGCCACACCGATACCGGATGAGGTGTATCGGTGTGGCCGAGAACGCGGCCAGGGGCCGCTTGGGCGCGGCGGGCCGG
>NZ_CAKJTR010000020.1:32746-37997 GCF_917627355.1 Protofrankia sp. Cj3
CTTAGCGCCTGCCGGTAGGGTCAGTCGTCGTGAAGCGTTCCGACGGCAGGACATTCGACGAACTTCGCCCGGTAATGATCACTCGTGGCTGGCAGGACCATGCTGAGGGTTCGGTATTGATCGAATTCGGGCGGACGCGGGTGTTGTGCGCCGCGTCCGTGACCGAGGGCGTACCACGCTGGCGTAAGGGCAGCGGCCTGGGCTGGGTGACCGCGGAGTACGCGATGTTGCCGCGGGCGACGAACACCCGCAACGACCGTGAGTCGGTGCGGGGGCGCATCGGTGGCCGGACTCATGAGATCTCCCGGCTGATCGGCCGCAGCCTGCGCGTCTGCATCGATCTCAAGCTCCTCGGCGAGAACACGATTGCGATCGACTGTGACGTCCTGGTGGCCGACGGCGGTACCCGTACCGCCTCCATCACCGGCGCCTATGTGGCTTTGTCCGACGCGTGCGCCTGGCTGGGCCGCCCGGATGCGGTGATCCGCAGTGTGGCCGCGGTGAGCGTCGGCGTCGTCGGCGGTCAGCCCGTGCTGGACCTCGCCTATGACGAGGACGCCGGTGCCGATACCGACATGAACGTGGTCTGCACGGGTGACGCCGGCTTTGTCGAGGTCCAGGGCACGGCGGAGGGCATGCCCTTCGACCGGGCCATGCTCGACCAGCTGCTTGATCTGGCCGTCCGGGGGTGCACACGGCTGACCGACATCCAGCGGGCGGCACTCGCCCAGGTGCGTCCGGTGCCGTCGGGAGGGCCGCGCCCCGCGTCCCGCGCGTCCGCCCGGTGATCGCCGATGATTGCGGATGGAGGCCTTGCGCGCAGTGCGGTCGGGCCGGCCCGTGTCGTATTGGCGAGCCGCAATAACGCCAAGATCGTCGAGCTGGGCCGTATTCTCGCGGCCACGGGGCTGACCATCGAGCTGCTGGCGTTGCCCGATGGCCCGGAGGTTCCCGAGACCGGGGCCACCTTTGCCGAAAATGCCCTGATCAAGGCGCGGGACGCGGTACGGGTCACCGGTCTGCCTGCCGTGGCGGACGATTCAGGGCTCGCGGTCGATGCCCTCAACGGCATGCCCGGGGTGCTGTCCGCGCGCTGGGCCGGGTCGCGGCCGCGGGTGTCCCCAGCGGAGCGGGACGCCGCCAACAACGAGCTCCTGCTGGCCCAGCTGGCCGATGTGCCCGCGGCGCGGCGCGGCGCGGTGTTCGTGTGCGCGGCGGCCCTGGTGATCCCGGGCGGGGGCGAACAGGTCGTGCACGGCGAGATGCGCGGACGGCTGCTGACCGCGGCGCGCGGGACCGGCGGTTTCGGTTACGACCCGTTGTTCGTGCCGGACGGCGAGGAGCGGACCAGCGCGGAACTCAGCCCGGCCGAGAAGGACGCTATCAGTCATCGGGGACGGGCGTTCGCAGAGCTTGCGGGCGTCCTGCGGGGGCAGCTGGGCGTCTGAGCGGCTTCCGCCGGCCGCTCTCCGCCCATCTTCGGGGAGCGGCCGGACATGTCCGGAGAGTTATATCTGGCGATCTGTTAGCGGAGATTTGGACACGTTCCGTGATTGACCTCCCGTCACTGCGCAGGCGGCGGTGAAATCCGGCAAAAGACATGGCAGTAGACCACGCCAAAACGGGTACATGGAGGCCAATTGCCGTGTAAGCTAGAACCACCTGTAATCGATCAGTGACTATTTGCTATCGGCAGGGTAGGTTAAGGACGCGGCTGAGGTGTCCGGGTCGTTCCCATCCGTCCCCGACTCGTGACACCCCAGTCGCGTCCTCGATCACCCTCGGTGTGCGCTGGTCTGAGTCATGGGTGCGCGAGCGTTGGCGCGCCGGGCGCTGGCGGCGCTCAGGCGCGGAACCTGACGACGATCTCCGGCGGGGCCGCGGCTCCTGAACTGGTGATGGTCATGATGGTGTGCCAGCAGCCTGCCTGACCGCGGTGGGATCAACTGTCTACCGCCGCGTCGGCGTCCTCCGGGTGCGGGTGCGGGTGGCTGGTGAGATGGCCGAACGCGGTGTGGGCATCGTCCGCCGCGCGGCAGCGGCCCATGTCGATCTCTTCCTGGATCTCCGGGTTGGCGCACAGCACTGCCGCCGGCCACCACCGTTCGACCACATCCTGGACGGCATCCAGGTCGGACTGGTTGTCGGCGTGCGCCAGCGCGTTTCGGAACTCCGCCTCGAACTCTGCCCTGCGGTCCGGGTCGAGGGCGGCATGCACGCCTGGCCCTGTCTTGTTCACCCGGATCCGCACCCCATGCGGCGAGGTTGTCACGTCCGCGTCAGCCATGCGCTTATTGTCTCGTCCGGCTGTCCGCACCCCAGGCGGGGCCTGACCGCTCGCGGCAGGTATCGCGGCAGGTACGAGGGCGGTAGGTATGAGGGATGAACCTGGACGCCGATGAGGTACGCGGCCGGTTTGCCGCCGCTGAGGTTGCCCGGCTGGCCACGGCGGACGCGAGCGGGCAGCCCCACTTGGTGCCCATCACCTTCGCACTGCACGACGATGTGATCGTGACCGTGGTGGACCACAAGCCCAAACGGTCGATGGCTCTGCGTCGCTTAGCCGACATCGCGGTCAACCCGAGGGTCAGCCTGATCGTCGATTACTACGCGAACGACTGGAACCTGCTGTGGTGGGCTCGAGCCGACGGTGTCGCCCGCATTCTCGATGACGGATCCGCCTGGCATGACGCGATTGACCAGCTGGTGGCAAAGTACGATCAGTACCGCGAGCGCCGGCCGGTGGGCCAGGTCATTCTCGTTGAGGTCCGCCGCTGGATCGGCTGGGCCTGTCTCGGGCACGCGCAGGCCCCTGGGGAACCCGCGGGCGCTCCCGTGGCGCCCACCGGCCGGCGCGTACCGCCCGGTCTGCCCGTTGCCCCGCCCGGTCTGCCGGCTGTCCCAGGCGGTACGCCCGGCTGTACCGGCCTCGCCTACTGATCCGTACGTGGTGGTCACCTGCGGGTAACGCGGTTATCACATGATCAGACGACTCTTGCATAGTGAATCTTGTCTTTGGGCGAGATGCGACGGGACGCCAAGCCGCGTCGTGCTCGGGCCATTGGGGCGTGTCGGGGCTGACCGGGTGTGCCGGCAGCGCGCGCCCGGCATGCGATGCGGGGGTACCGAACGAGCGATTGGGAGGAGGCGGTGGGGCCGGTGGCGGCAACCAGCGCGAACGCGGACGACGGTGACGACGCTGACGACGGGACCGGTGACGGCGGGGCTGCGCGCGGGCAGCTGCCCGTCCTGTACGGGGTCATTCGTTTTGAGTCGGGGGAGACGCGGCAGATTCGTGACGCGACGGTCACTTTTGGTTCGGCCGAGTCAGCGGAACTGTTCGCGGTTGAGAACGGTTGGCATGATTACCAGGTCACGCCACTTTTCTTCTTCGTGGACATCGCCGCGACGGCTGGGATCCGGATGTCGCCGGATGCCGCGTTGGTGTGGGCGGGCGGCCGGTCCGCCATACGGTGAGATGGAGAGCGTTCGGTAGCTGATGGGCCGGGCCAGCGGTGGGCCAGCGGTGGGCCAGCGGTGAGCCGGCCCATCAGCGTCGCCGCCCGGTGTACTCCACCAACCCGCCGCCTGGGCCTGTGGGCACGCCACCAGCCTGGTTGCGCGGAAAACAGATCACGGAAAACCACGGCCGAACAGTTCCACCTGCAATTTCTCGGTACCGGCGTACCGGCGTACCGCGGGGCGCGGGGCGCGGGCGCGGGCGCGCGGGCGCGCGGGCAGCGGCTCATGACATCGACGATAAACACGGTACGGCCGTTCGCCAATGCGCCGAAAGCCGTTTCCGTACCGTCCAGGGTGATTGTTGACGGGACACGCGAATCTGTCGGAGCCCGGCCTTTCAGCAGCCGCCGGCGGTCCGCTAACGGATGTTGGGATTTCAGGAAGCAACCGGGTCGCGCAACGGATACATACCGGCCATATGCGTATCATGTCGTGATCTGATCACGATCGGCCTGAGTGACACATCCCACTCGGGGAACAGTCAAGGTGCGGTTTATTTCATGCTATTTCCGGCCAAACCGGTTGCCTGGCCGGTGAGCGGCACGCTGTCCGGCGAACCCCTTGAATGAAGGTCCGTGCGCCGGATGTACGTTGTTCAGCATCCGTTATGAATCTCGATCTACCCTGACGCCATGACGCCAGGCTGGATAGCCGCCGAAAAAGCGGGTCCCGCGACAGCAGCTGACGGGACCGCCGTCGTGCTGCCCCCGGTCACCATTCCCCACCAGCGCATTACTCACCCGTTGGTGCGGGATGCGTCCGGTGGGTGTGCACTGGACGCGCTTTCACCGGCGGCGTTGCGGCCGCATTGGCCTCGTGTTCGCGTGGGATGGCCGCGCCAGCCCCGCGCGCTGATCGGGATCGCCATCGCGATCCCGATGGTCCTGCTGCTTGTGACCAGGTTTCGCACCGAGGTAACCGCCAAGCTGTCGAACGTCGCGGCTCCCGCCTGGCCTTGGCTTGTGGTGTGCGGGTTCGCCTCCGCCCTGTTCTTCCTGGCCAACGCGCTGGCCCTACGCGCGGCCAGCGGGCTGCCGCTGCGGCTGCACACGGCGACAGGGGTGCAGCTCGCGGCCGCGGCGGCGAACCGGCTACTGCCGGCGGGCCTTGGAGCGATCGCGGTGAACGTGCGCTACCTGGAACGCCAACGGCTCACCCGGTCAGCCGGGCTGGGTGCCGTCGCCGCGGTGAAGGTTGTCGTGGCGCTCGCGCATGTGGCCGGAATCGTGCTTGTCACCGGGCTGGCGAACGGTCCAGGTGCCGGAAACGCGATGAGCGCGCCCGTTGAGCTGATCAATCGGCACATGCGTTCCAGGCTGGCCTTTGGATGCGTCGCGGGCTGCCTGCTTGCCTGCGCCATGCTCAGTGCGCACCCCCGGATCCGGAACCGATTGAAACCTCCGCTGGCAGCCACCGGCAGGCATCTCCTGCTGCTCGCCCGTTCCCCGCGGCGGACCGCGATCCTGCTCGCCTCCGCCGCCGGCATCAAAATCACCCAAATCGTGGCGTTGGCGTCGTGCGTCTGGGCGTTCAACGGCTCTGGGACCTTGCTGTCCATCGCGACGATCTACCTGATCGGTGCGGCAGTGGCCGGAGCCGTGCCGACGGCGGGCAACGTCGGGGCGCTCGAGCCGGCGCTGGCCCTCGGTCTCACCGCCGTCGGGGGCGACGCCGCGTCCATGCTCGCCGCTGTTCTCGTGTACAGACTGATCAGCTACTGGCTTCCGGT
>NZ_CAKJTR010000020.1:38576-40686 GCF_917627355.1 Protofrankia sp. Cj3
CGCCGAGGTCCGGGTCGACGTCGCGCCAGTACTCCACGACCCGCCGCTGGACCTCGGGCTGAACATCCTGGGATGCATGCCCGACGATGTTGCTCACCAGATGGTCACGGTCGGTGTCGGACATCACGTCCCGGTACAGGGCGCCCGCCTGGCCGAAGTCACTGTCGTCACGGTGCGGTGTGTACGCCGACCGCACGAACTCGCCGTCAGCCGCCCACACCGCGTCGTCGGCGTACCGGGCCGTGTCGGCCCGGGGCCCGCCGTAGCTGTTCGGCGCGTACACCGGGTCGCGGGACGGCTCGTAACGCATCGCGCCGTCCTTGTTGTAGGAGCTGACCGGAGATTTCGGGCGATTAATCGGTAGCTGTAGATAATTTGGGCCAATCCGGTGACGATGCGTGTCCGGATAGGAGAACAGCCGGCCAAGCAACATCTTGTCCGGGCTCGGGCCGATCCCGGGCACCATGTTGGCCGGTTCAAAGGATGCCTGTTCCACTTCGGTAAAGTAGTCGCCGGGATTACGGTTCAGGACCATACGGCCGATCGTGATCGGCGGATAGTCCGCGTGCGGCCAGACCTTGGTCAGATCAAAGGGGTTGAAACGGTAGGTGGCCGCAGCCGCGAACGGCATGAGCTGAATTTCCAGTCGCCAAGACGGATAGTCACCATTGTGGATCGACGACGCGAGATCACGGATATGGCGGTCCGGGTCGATCGCAACCGTCGCCTTCGCCTCGCCGTCGGTGAAGTTGTCGATGCCCTGCTCGGTCTTGAAGTGATACTTCACCCAGAACCGTTCATGTGCCGCGTTCACCCACATGAAGGTGTGGCTGCCGTAACCGTTCATATGCCGCCAGGAACGCGGCGTTCCGCGATCGCTCATCAAAATCAGTACCTGGTGAGCCGACTCGGGTGACAGCGTCCAGAAGTCCCACTGCATGTTGTTGTCGCGCAGGTGGGTGTCGGCCCGCCGCTTCTGCGAGCGGATGAAGTCCTGGAACTTGCTCGGGTCACGTACGAAGAAGATCGGCGTATTGTTGCCGACCAGATCGTAGTTGCCGTCCTCGGTGTAGAACTTGATCGCGAAACCACGCGGGTCGCGGACCGTGTCAGCGCTGCCAAGCTCCCCGGCCACGGTGGAGAACCGGACGAACACGTCGGTGCGCTTGCCCACCTCGGAGAGGAACGCGGCCCTGGTGTACCTGGTGACCTCCGCGGTCACCTCGAAATAGCCGTGCGCGCCGCCCCCTTTGGCGTGAACAACGCGCTCGGGCACCCGCTCCCGGTTGAACTGCGCCATCTTCTGGAGCAGATAGTGATCCTGAAGCAGCAGCGGGCCATCCGGGCCGACTGACAGCGAATGCTCGTCACTCGGCGCCGGGATCCCCGCGTCCGTCGTTGTCGGGCGTGCCGGGTTGGCGGGTACCGGGTTGGCAGGTGGTCGAGACTCCGTCATTGAGGCTCACTCCTGTCCTGTCGTCGCGGCCCTGCCGCTCGACGGGGCCTGCTTGGAGCGACCGGCAACGGGGGAGGCGGCATCGCGGGGCTATCGGCGGGGCCGGGGCACGCGCCTCGCGGCATCGCTGTCCATCCATTGCCGCGCGATGCACGTGCCCCAGCCCCATTCCTTGATCTACCCCCCTGCTGCCGGGCGCTCGTACGTCGGGGGACGAGGAAGGCCTACCCACCCGCGCGGCTCGGAAAGCCATGGAATCCGACGCTCTATGCCGGCTCGTTCAGGGCCGGCTCGTTCAGGCGCAGGACCGCACGCGTCTCGTGCTCATGCCCGAGGATGGACAGCCCACCGGCATCCAGGACGAAACGGGCGCCGAAAGCCGGATCCAGCTCCAGCCAGCGCACGACCAGCACCCGCAGCATGTGGCCATGCCCGACCAGGGCGACATCACCTCGTTCCAGGTACGGCAGGACACGTCCGATCACCCGGTCAGCGCGGCTACCGACCTGCGCGGGGGTCTCGCCCCCGGGGGTGGGCCCGCTCCACACCGTCCACCCCGGCACCGATCGGCGGATGTCAGGCGTTGTGATGCCCTCGAACTCTCCGTAGTTCCATTCGGCAAGATCATCCCAGTGCTCGAACCGGGCCACTCTC
>NZ_CAKJTR010000020.1:41132-42935 GCF_917627355.1 Protofrankia sp. Cj3
GCGCCGGCACGGCCGGCCGGGCCAGCCACGCGGGTGAGGCCGGCGAGTTCGGCCGTCCGCAGGGCACGCCGCTTCGGGCTCGCCGCGACCAGCAGGAAGGACCAGAGCGCGAGCCTGCCGGCGAGGCGGACGGCCTGCTTCTCCCCGTCCGGGGTAAGCGGCACGTCCGTCACCCCGGTGTGCTGGCCGGACCGGCTCCAGGCGGTCTCGCCATGGCGGATCAACACAAGCCGGCCTGATGGAACAGACACCGACCCTCCCGCACATCGCCTCCGGACATCGGGAGATCACACGACGCGCGTGGACGTCACCAGGCTCGCCGCCGCCGGCGCCGACGGCGGCCGGCGCCGACAACCAGCAGCAGGACACTCCCCGTTATGATCACGCGATCCCAGCGGACGGTGCGTCGCAGGACAAAAGGCGATCCGGTGCCGCCCGCCAGAACCTGGCCGTCTCGCGCCTCATCAACGGCGAAAGTCTTCTCGCCACCCCCGTCAAAGCCCGCGGTAATCGCATCAGGCCCGGCGAATGTGCCGGAGATCACTTTTTGGCGGAGTTCAGCCACCCGGCCCCTGATCTGCTCACCGGTCCGTTCGGCAATCCTTCTGGGACTCACGAGCTCGGCAATCGCGTCTAGAGTCACCGCCAGCTCGGCGCGGGTATTCTCGATCTGCTGCTGGATGGCAGCCGGGTCCTGCGGCACCGATGTCGCCCTTTCCTCCGCGCGATGACTGCCTACCTGATCTTTGGCCCCGTTGGCCTGGGCACCTCGGGAGACTCGCATATCTGGCAACACTGGACCACCCGAAAATACCCGTCCACCGTGTGAAAACACCGTGACGGCCACGAACGGCCGGACCGACGCCGGGGAACCAGTGGCCGTCCGCGGCACGATCACCGGAAACCGGTGAATCGCGGAGCGGGGCGACGGCTGGCCCGCGGCGCTGCCGAGGATCGTGCCAGAACGGGCACCCAGGCGCGAGGCGAAACGGCGGTGGAGCGGCACAGCTCACCAGCCTCGCTGGAGGCAGCCGGAGACTGGCGGAGACTGGCGGAGAGCACGGCCCACGCACCGGTTGTCTACCCTGGTTGGGTGAACTGCCGACCGTGTCCGGGCGAGGAGCGGCCCCGGTGCGCTGTTCGCCCGGCTCTGTCCACGGTGAAGGCGGCTTGGCGCGGACCGCTCGGGCAGGGGGCCCGGCTCGCCGTCCCATCCGTCGCGCTGGCGATGCCTGCTCATCTGCCGTCGGCCGGTCTGCCGTCGGCCGGTCTGCCGTCGGCCGGACCGGGACCAGGCCTCGTACCGAGCTTCTTTGCCATGATCGGCCTGATCGTGATCGTCGCTGGCTGGCGGGCCGCGGGCTGGCGCCCTTGGCTCGACGGCCCGGTGGGATACGCGGCGGCGCTCGGGACCCAGGCCGGCCCGCACGGGCTCCTCAACATGGGCCACGCCGCAAACTTCCGGTCCTCCCTGGTGCGCCGGATGCCCAGGTATTGCGGGTATTGCCCGTTGTCCGCGGCCGCAGGCGCCCACGCGGGCCGGCCCGCCGTCCCGGTCATTCCCGATGTTCGTACGGCTTCCGCTCAGTACGAGGAGTTATGCCACTATCTTTCCATTTCGCGCGCCGTCGACGCCGGCTGCTCGCCACCGTGCCGCTGGCCGCGCTCGTATTCGTCGCTGCCGGCTGTTCCTCGGGCAGCGAATCAGCAGTCACCATCTTGGATGACTCCGGGGCGTCCAAGGGACTACGCGGAACCGCGCTCCCTCAGCCGATCGACAAGCCGGCCCTGAATCTGACGGAC
>NZ_CAKJTR010000021.1:0-739 GCF_917627355.1 Protofrankia sp. Cj3
GGCAGGTCGAAGTGCTGGCGGATCTCGGCCTGTACGTCGACGGCCTGATGCCGGGCGTCGATGACCGCCACGTACTCCTTACGCTGGAAGATCTCCATCACCGGCCGGGTCTTCTCGTGATATTCGCGAAGGCGGACCCCGAGGGCCTCGGGGTTGTCATCCGAACGGGTCAGCAGCTGGCCGCCGCAGACGTCACAGGTGTCCGCGGCCCGCGGGCGGCTGGCGATGAGGTTGTAGTCCAGCCCGCACCGTGAGCACAGCCGTCTGGCGAGCACTCTGCGGTAGACCTCCTCATCGGGGAGATCCAGGTAGATCACGCCGTCGATGTCGTAGCTTTCCAGGAAGAACTCGGCCTGGCGGGCGTTGCGCGGGAAACCGTCGATGATGAATCCGTAGTTCCAGTCGTGGCTGGCGAGGCGTTCGCGGACGACAGATTCGACCAGATCGTCCCCGACCAGGTGGCCGCTGGCGACGATCCGTTTGACCTGGGCACCCAGTTTGGTGTGACTCTGTACGTTCCAGCGAAATATGTCACCCACACTGATATGGACGAGATCAAGCTCATCAGCGAGCATTTTCGCCTGTGTGCCCTTCCCGCTTCCCTGGACGCCCATGATGACGAACTTGCGCACATCCAACCTCCGGCCATACCTGGTGTCAGCCGTCACGATAGTCGCCGGATGCGTCGGCGCGGGTGTCCTGGATATTGGCAGGCAGCAGGGCGCCAGCGCGAACGCGG
>NZ_CAKJTR010000021.1:1165-5025 GCF_917627355.1 Protofrankia sp. Cj3
CGGGTTTGTGATCGGGCACGGCGAGCCGAACGGAGGACGAGATGGATCCGGTGACGTTGTCGGTGCTGGCGAGCGCGCTGGCCGGTATCGCCGAGGAGACGGGGACCCTGCTGGTCCGCAGCGCCTACTCGTCCAACATCAAGGAACGCCGGGACTGCTCCGCCGCCCTGTTCGACGCGGCTGGGCGGATGGTCGCCCAGGCCGCCCATGTTCCTGTGCACCTCGGCGCGATGTACGAGTCGGTGCGTGCCGTGTCCGAGCGCGGTGCCGCGCCCGGTGACGTGTGGGTGCTCAACGACCCGTTCACCGGGGGGAACCATCTGCCCGACATCACCCTCGTCTCGCCGCTGGCGGCGGAGGGCGAGATCATCGCCTATGCCGCGACCCGCGCGCACCATTCGGACGTGGGCGGGATGCGGCCCGGGTCGATGCCGGCCGACTCGCGGGAGATCTACGCGGAGGGCCTCATCATCCCACCGGTGCGGCTTGTCGCCGACGGTGTGTGGCAGGCCGACATCCTTGAGCTGATCTGTGCGAACTCCCGGACCCCCGAGCTGCGGCGGGGCGACCTGCGCGCGCAGGCCGCCGCGAACCGGCTCGCCGGCATCCGCCTGGCCGGGCTGGTCGAACGCCGGGGCCTGCCCGTGGTGCTGGCGGCGTTCGCCGAGGTGCTGGCCTATGGCGAACGGCGGAGCCGAGCAGTGATCGCGGGTCTGCCGGCCGGCCGGTACACCGCTGCCGGCGAGGTCGAGGGTGACGGCGCGGGGGACGACGACATCCCGATCCGGGTGACCGTGACGATCGAGGGGGACGCGCTGACCGTCGACTTCGCGGGAACGGCGGCGGCGGTACCCGGCAACGTGAACTGCCCACGCGCGGTCACCCGGTCGGCCTGCTGTTTCGCGTTGCGGGTGCTGCTACCCGACGACGTCCCGGCCAACGACGGCACCTACGCGCCGCTCACGGTGCTGACCGAGCCCGGGTCGCTGGTGGACGCGCGCCGGCCCTCGGCGGTGGTCGCCGGCAACGTCGAGACCTCCCAGCGGATCGCGGACACGGTGCTCACGGCTCTCGCCCAGGCCGTCGCCGCCCAGCCGGCAACGGCGGGCTCGCGGGCGAGCCTGCCCGCGCAGGGCCAGGGCACGATGAACAATGTGGTCATCGGTGGGCGTGGGTGGACGTACTACGAGACGTTGGGCGGCGGCCAGGGCGCGTCCTCGCGCGGACCGGGGCCGTCCGGTGTGCACGTCGGGATGACCAACACCCTGAACACTCCGATCGAGGCGCTGGAGCTGGAGTACCCGATGCGGGTCGAACGCTACGAGCTGGACCCGGCCACCTCCGGGCCGGGGCTGCACCCCGGTGGCGCCGGGCTGGTGCGGTCGATCCGGGTGCTGGAACCGGCGACCTTGTCGCTGCTCACCGATCGCCGCCGGCATGCGCCACCGGGCGCCGCTGGCGGTGGGCCGGGCGGGATGGGCCGTAACGAAGTGGACGGTGCCGCGCTGGCGCCCAAGACGAGCCTTGAGCTGACTGCCGGCGCGGTCGTCACGATCCGTACCCCCGGCGGTGGTGGGTGGGGGAACCGGGAGGCCTTGTGCCCACCCGGCGCGACCGCGCCGCGGTGACCCTCCGCCCGGCATGCGGTTATGGTTTCGCCATGTCAGTAACGAAGGCGGTGATTCCGGCTGCGGGGCTGGGCACCCGGTTCCTGCCCGCGACCAAGTCCCTTCCCAAGGAGATGCTGCCGGTCGTCGACCGGCCGGCCATCGAGTACGTGGTGGAGGAGGCGTCGCGTGCTGGTCTGCGAGACGTCCTGCTTGTTACGAGCCGCACCAAAAAGGCGATAGAGGACCATTTCGACCGGGAGGCCGAGCTGGAGGCCGCCCTGGAACGCAAGGGCGACACAGCCCGCCTGGACAGGGTCCGCGCGTCCGCCGGATTCGCCGAGGTGCACTCCGTCCGGCAGCAGGCGCCGCGCGGGCTCGGGCACGCGGTGCTGTGCGCGGCCGCGCACGTCGGTCACGAGCCGTTCGCCGTGCTGCTCGGCGACGACCTGATCGACGAGCGTGACCCGCTGCTGGTGGAGATGCTCGCGGTCCGGCAGCGTTTCGGGGGAAGCGTCGTAGCCCTGATGGAGGTACCTGAGGATCTTGTCTCCCTGTACGGGGTCGCGACGGTTGACCCGGCGCCCGTCACAGCCCCCGCCGGGGACGCACCGGCCGCCGGTTACCAGACGGTCCGCATCCGGGACCTGGTGGAGAAGCCACCGGCCGCCGAGGCGCCCAGCAATCTTGCGATCATCGGCCGGTACATCCTGTCACCGTCGATCTTTGCCGTGCTGCGGGAGACACCACCCGGCCGCGGGAACGAGATCCAGCTCACCGACGCGCTGCGGACGCTCGCGACGCTCGGTGACGATGCTGGTGAGCCCGTCCACGGGGTGGTCTTCACCGGGCGTCGCTATGACACCGGTGACCGGGTGGACTATCTCAAGGCCGTGATCAGGCTCGCCTGTGAGCGGCCGGACATCGGCGCGGAGCTGTACCCGTGGTTGGAGGAGTACGTCTCCTCCGGGGGGCCCAAGGCTGAGCCTGCTCGGTGATGAAGTCGGTGGACGAGCATGTCACCGGCATCCTCGACGCGATCGTCCCGCTGCCGCCGCGGCCATTGCCGCTGCGGTCCGCCCACGGCTGCGTGCTCGCGGCGGGCCTGCACGCGGCTTCCGCCCTGCCCGGGTTCGACAACTCGGCCATGGACGGATACGCCGTACACGCCGCGGACGTCGTCGGCGCCAGCCCCGATCGGCCGGTCACCCTGCCGGTCACCGGGGATATCCCGGCGGCGGCGGGCACACCGTCGCCGGTGGCGCGGGGCACCGCGGCGCGGATCATGACAGGCGCGCCGCTGCCGCCCGGCGCCGACACCGTCGTCCAGCTTGAGTGGACCGACGGCCGGATGGACCGGGTGACCGTGACGCGTGCGCCCGTACCCGGTCAGCACATCCGCCGCGCTGGCGAGGACGTGGCCGCGGGCGATCTGGTCCTGCCCGCCGGGCGGCTGCTCGGCGCGGCCCAGCTCGGCCTGCTGGCCGCGCTCAACGTGGCGACGCCGGTTGTGCATCCCCGTCCCCGAGCCGCGGTGCTGTCGACCGGCAGCGAGCTGGTCGAGGTGGGGGAGCCCCTCGGCCCGGGGCAGATCGTCGACTCGAACAGCCACGCGGTGGCGGCGGCGGCGCGCGAGGCGGGCGCGGACGTACGGCGGCTTGCCGGTGTCCCGGACTCCCCGGCCGCGTTCGCCGCGGTTTTCGCCGACATCCTGGCCGGGGCCGACGTGGTGATCACTACTGGCGGGGTGAGCGTGGGCGCCTTCGACGTGGTGAAACAGGTTCTCGCTGGGCCGGGGAAGGTCCGTTTCGAGTCGGTGGCCATGCGGCCCGGGATGCCGCAAGGGTTCGGCGTGATCGACGGGGTGCCGGTGTTCACGTTGCCGGGCAACCCGGTCAGCGCGCTGGTGTCGTTCGAGCTGTTCGTCCGGCCCGCCTTGCTGCGGCTGCGCGGGCTTGCGTCTGTGCGGCGCCCGACGCTGGTGGTCACCACCGCCCACGAGCTGCGCTCGCCCCGCGGCAGACGTTCCTATCTGCGGGCCCGGTTGGCCGCGTCTGATGCCGGACGGCCGCCGGTCGCCCACGTGCTGGGCCTTCAGGGCGCGCATCAGCTGTCGGCCCTGGCGGTCGCGGACGCGTTGCTGATCGTCCCTGAGGACAGCGCCGATGTGCCCGCGGGGACGGAGCTGACAGCGCTGTATCTCGGCGGTGACCTGCCGGAGTTCGGCGGCCCGCAGTTCGGCGGCCCGGAGCG